>JAUNMN010000013.1:33303-44880 GCA_030531795.1 Neisseria sp. | reverse complement strand
ACATCGGCAAGTTTGAATACGATGTGTTTATGCAAGGCACGAATTTGTTGAATGATAAAGTGTACCAACACACATC
The DNA here is from genome assembly GCA_030531795.1 of Neisseria sp. Lineage (GTDB taxonomy): Bacteria > Pseudomonadota > Gammaproteobacteria > Burkholderiales > Neisseriaceae > Neisseria. The sequence continues at coordinate 44,804 of JAUNMN010000013.1, read as the reverse complement.
AGCGTTGCCGTATTTACCAGCGATGGGACGAAGTTTGAGTGTGGGGGCGAATGTGAAGTTTTGACGCGAAATGTTGATAAAAACAATGCCGTCTGCAGTTGAAAACTGCAGACGGCATTTGCTTATCATCAGACCAAATTTTATTTGTTCACATCAGCAAATGGAAACGTATAAGAAATCCACAAAATTTGAGCATCTTCATCTTGTGCCGACAAGCAAGCGTGTTTCATTTGGCTATCAAAATAGCAACTGTCGCCCTGATTCAATTCCAAAGGCGTATACAATTCGGTTAATAAAATAACTTTTCCACTCAATACATAAAAAAACTCTTCCCCATCGTGTTGATGCAAACGTGGGAAATCCTTTTTTTCATGAGCTTTGAGTGTTGCCAACATCGGAATAAAACGCTTATTCGCAAGGTCGGTATTGAGCAGTTCATAAATATACTGCTCAGTATGGTGTTGCACACCCATACCGCGCCGCGTTACGCTTCGTCTGCCCAACGGCGGATTTTCCGTTTCTGAACGAAAAAATTCGCCAACATCAATCGCCAAGCCTTGTGCTAAAGCAGCGATTTTTTCATAAGTTGGCGACAATTGCCCATTTTCTATTTTGGATAAAGTTGCTGTAGAAATGCCACAACGCTGACTTAATTGCTGTAAAGTCAGTTGATTTTTTTTACGCCACTGTTTGAGACGTTGAGCAAGTAAGTTGGTTTGTTGTTCTGACATGGTTTAAAAAGCAAGCTGGCATAATGCCAGCCTGCCATGATAATTATTGAATCGGCGAATTATCAAAACGTTGAGATGCAAACGGATAAATACGTTGGATTAACCAAGCCATGATGCCACCCATCAATGCCACTAAAATCCAGCCCATGCCGCTTTGATAGAAAGGCAGATAGTTTAGCAAAAATGTTTGTAAACCAACAGGCAAAGCATCAATATCTTTTAAACCATCTAAAAATCCCATCACACTGGCTGCGGCAACTGCCCCAATATAAACCGCTCGATTGCCTTTGAAATAAGGATTTAAGAAAACCAAAGCGATTAAAGTAATGGAAATCGGATAAAGGAAATACAAAATAGGCGAAGCCATGCTCAAAATGCTGCTTAATCCAAAATTTGTGATGACTAAGCTGATGATGCCAAAAATCCAAACCCAAGCACGATAAGAATAAGTTGGTAAAAGTCGAGAAAAATATTCTGATACCGATGCCAAACATGCAATCGCGGTTGTCCAACCTGTCAAAAATACCACACAAGCCAAAATCATCACGCCCACATCGCCCAACAATAAATACACAATTTTCGGCAAAGCTTCTCCACCATTACGCGAAATACCAATTTCGCTAACGCTACTCGCACCCATTCCTGCAAGCGAAAGTTGAACCACAGCCAAAGCCAATACTGAAAAAATCCCTGCTTTCACAAACACCGATGCCATATTTTGTGATGACACGCCACTATTGCGACACGCATCAATAAAGATTTTGCCAAACACAAACGCCGCCAACACGTCCATTGTGTAATAGCCTTGCGTGAAGCCTTTGCCAAAAGCATGGTCAATATAATCTCCAGTTGGTTCGCCAAATTCGCCAATCGGCGTTACCAACGATTTCACCACGATGATTGCCAATAAAACCAATAAAGTAGGCGTTAGAATACGACCAATTCGCGAAACAAATTTTTTCGGCTCTAATGACAAATAAATGGTGCTGGCAATAAATAAACTAGAAAACAGGAATAATGCCAAGCTGTTTACTCCATCACCTAAAAACGGCGTTACCGACACTTCAAACACCACCGCTGCTGTGCGCGGAATCACATACAAAGGCCCAAGTGCCAAAAACAGCAGTAAACAATAAAATTTCGCAAACCGTGAACCCACTCGCGAAGCTAAGGTGTCAATACTGCCGCCTGCAATGGATAAAGCCATGATTGCCAATAAAACCAAACCCACGCCTGTAATCAAAAATCCCGACATCGCCAGCCAAGTATTGCTCCCTGCGGCTTGTCCGAGTGGCGGCGCAAAAATAATGTTGCCTGCCCCTAAAAACATAGAAAACAAGAAAAAAGATAAAATGAAAAATTGATATAAACTGAGTGTTTTTTGATTTTGCATGATTATTCTCCTTGTATAATCTTTTAATATTCAAATTTTTATTTTGCAGACGGCATCATATTGATGGCTCCTTCCATTGTCCACTCCAAGCGAAACGGTCGGCGCGAAAAGCCTTTAACTCAAGCTCTGTTGATTGATTTAACAATAAATCACAGCTCAATTTGGCACTTCGTGCTGCCAAGGTTAAGCCCAAATGTTGATGTCCAAATGCCATACCCAATTGCGGATAATGTGGATGAACATCAATAATCGGTAAAGAATCAGGTAAAGTTGGACGCATACCAACCCATTGTTTTGCTTGATTTAAAGCTGGACGAATCGCAGGCAATAATTGCTCAATATGATGTTTTAAACTTTGATAACGCTTTAAATACGCAGGCATTTTAGTATTCGCCAGTTCACTGAATCCTGTTACGCGTAAACCACATTCAAGTGGATTCACAAAAATATTGCGCTCCGCAGAACAAATCGGGCCATTAAGCAAATATTGTTGGTCTGGCAAAGTAAGGTGATAACCACGTTCAGCGATTAAAGGTAAGTTCAAACCCCAATCTTTTAATAATTCATGGCTATGCGCACCTGCACACAACATCGCGCGTTGGAAATGCCATTTTTGTCCTTCGCCAAATAAAACCATGCCGTCTGCAACTGGTTTTAAATATTGAATATTGGTTTGCACAAACTGTCCGCCCCGTTTTAAAAACGCATCAAATAAAGCCAAACATAAGGCATAAGGGTCTTGAACGCGATGAGCGTACGGCAATAACACGGCATGATGAACCGTATCAGCCAAATAAGGTTGTAACTCACGAACGCATTCACGATTTGCCCATTTGGCTTCAATATTCCATTGTTGATAAAACGCTTGTTCTGCTTGTGCCGTTGCGATGCCGTCTGCACTTTCCCAAGTACGCATATAAAATGTTTTGATTAAATGATGTGATAAATCATAGCGTTTTAATAATTTTTTCCAATCTTCTGTGGCTTCATTCAATAAAAAATGCAAGGATTTTTGATTTTTTGCCACATTCCGACTGTTCGCTTGTTGCAAAAACAATGCCAACCATTTGGCTGTATTTCGCCAATTTGCTAAAGGCAAAGCTAAAGCACCATGACGTTGAAATAAAAGAGAAAAGGAATTTTTAACATTACTCATCGTTGGTAAAGGATTGATGGATTCGCATGCTAAAAAACCTGCATTACCAAACGATGCGCCCAAACCAATCGCATTACGGTCAAATAAAGTAACTTGCAAACCCCGATTTTGTAATTCCAAAGCCGCAGTAATACCGATAATTCCGCCACCAATAATCGCGCAGTTGCTTTGTTGCATGACGATTCTCCTTGCTATGCCGTCTGCAGACGGCATCATTCATTCGATAAATTTTCATACGCCAAAATTGCTGCGGCTAAATCTTCCAGTGCAGAACCAACAGATTTAAAAACCGTAATTTCATCTGCTGATTGTCGCCCTTGATGTTTACCCAAACTCAAATCTTCTAATGTTGCCAAAACCTTATCGGCACTAAATTCTCCAGTTGCCATCGGAGCAAGCAAATCGCCTGCTTTAATCAATGCTTCAGAAGTATCCACAAACACACTGGTATCAACAAAACACCCATTATCGGTTTCACGCATCGCAGGCGTAAAACTGCCAATCAAATCCAAATGTGTGCCAACGCGTAGCCATTCACGATGAATCAAAGGTTCGGTAGACAAAGTCGCGCAACTAACAATATCTGCTTCTTGACACGCAGCAGCCAAATTTTGCACTGCTTGCACAACAAATCCTTGTTCAGATAAACGTTTTGCCAATTGTTCAGCTTTATTATATGTTTGATTCCAAATTAAAATTCGTTCAATGTTTCTCACGCTTTGATAAGCATCTGCCAATAATTCTGCAACACGTCCCGCACCTACAATCAACAAAGTTTTGCTGTCTTCACGACTCAACCATTTAGCCGCCAAAGCCGATGCTGCTGCAGTACGCCGAGAAGTAATGACATTGCCATCAAAAATAGCAACAGGAACGCCCGTATCAGCAGAATACAAAGTAACAACCGAATGTAAACCAGATAAACTTTTGTTTTTATTATCAGGAAAAATAGAAACCGTTTTAACACTCAACCACTTATCCACTTGCCACGCAGGCATCAATAATAAAATGCCCTTTTGTTCTCCTGTTTCGCCAGCAATTGAATGATTATGACGCAAAGGCACTTCGCAACCTTGCGCAAACATTTTTTGTAAAGCAGGAATCAATTGAGAAAATGGCAAAGCCTGTTGAGTTTGTTCTTGACTATAAATTCGCATCGATTATTCCTTTTAGTAAAAATTTTTCTTATACGAAAATTTAGCCGCAACAAAATCTTTTGTCAAGAAAAGTAAAAATGCCGTCTGCATTTTTTGAATTCCTGACTTATGCAACAAGTACAAGACAAATATGGAATTGTGGATAAAATCGTGTAAAACTTTTTGATAATTCTATTTATTTATTATTTTTCAAATATTTATTTTTAAAATCAAACGATTTTTACTGTGGATAAGTTTTCTAAACAACAAAAAATCCCGCGTTTCTCAACACGGGATTTTTATTTTTACGCGTGATTTCAATCAAACGCTGTCCAATCAAAATCGGCAGTTTATTTACACATCGTAAGTGGTTGAAGCGGTGTCGCCGCCTGTGCCTGTCCAGTTGGTGTGGAAAAACTCGCCGCGTGGTTTGTCGGTGCGCTCATATGTGTGCGCACCGAAGTAATCGCGTTGTGCTTGCAATAAATTCGCTGGCAAACGGGCGGTGGTGTAGCCATCAAGGAAAGTTAATGCCGAGGTCATACAAGGCATTGCCAAGCCGCTCTCAATCGCTTTGGCAACCACTTTGCGCCACGCTGGCAGGGCTGATTTGAGAATATTTTTGAAGTATTCATCGTTGCCCAAGAACACCAAATCAGGGTTGGCTTCGTAAGCATCGCGGATATTGCCCAAGAACGCGCTGCGAATAATGCAACCTTCGCGCCAAAGCAAAGCGGTGTTGCCGTAATTCAATGCCCAATTATTTGCTTCGCTGGCTTCGCGAATCAACATAAAACCTTGTGCGTATGAAATGATTTTAGATGCCAACAGTGCTTGTCGTAATGCTTCAATCCATTCGCTGCGCTCGCCCGCAATTTTTGTAATTTGACTACCAAATAATTGTGCGGCTTGTTCGCGTTGTTCTTTAAACGCTGAAACGCAACGGGCAAACACTGCTTCTGAAATCAAAGTTAAAGGAATGCCCAAATCTAAAGCATTGATGCCTGTCCATTTGCCTGTGCCTTTTTGACCTGCAGTGTCCAAGATTTTTTCTACTAGCGCCGTGCCGTCTGCATCTTTGTAGCCTAAAATATCTGCTGTGATTTCAATCAGATAGCTATCTAATTCGGTTTGATTCCACGCCGCAAACACTTGCTGCATTTCATCGGCAGTCATGCCCAAACCGTCTTTCATGAATTGATACGCTTCGCAAATTAATTGCATATCGCCGTATTCAATACCGTTGTGTACCATTTTCACGAAATGACCTGCACCATCTCTACCCACCCAATCGCAACAAGGTTCGCCTTGTGGCGTTTTTGCGGCGATTGCTTGGAAAATCGGTTTTACTTCAGCCCACGCACTTTCATCGCCGCCAGGCATAATTGATGGGCCATTGCGTGCACCTTCTTCGCCACCCGACACGCCAGCACCGATAAAACGAATGCCTTTAGCCGCTAATTCGTGCGTTCGGCGAGTGGAATCAGGGAAATTAGCATTGCCACCATCGATGATGATGTCGTCTTTATCCAACAAAGGAACGAGTTGTTCAATGAAATCGTCTACCACAGAGCCAGCACGCACCATCAGCATGATTTTTCTGGGTTTTTCTAATTTTTCAACCAAATCTTGCAAGCTGTATGCACCGATAATGTTGGTGTTTTTGGCTGCACCATTAAGAAAATCGTCTACTTTAGAAGTGGTGCGGTTGAACGCAACAACTTTAAAGCCTTTATCGTTCATATTGAGAATCAGATTTTGACCCATAACCGCTAAACCGATTACGCCGATATCGCCTTTCATGTGAGATATTTCCTTATTCAAATTTGATGATGAAATTTTGTAACTTTACCTTATCTTGAGAATAAAGAAAACTTATTTTATTTCTTTTTATGGATGAATTTCCGTTTGTTGGATTTTTGTATATTCAATAAAAAGTAATAAATAATTTAATGAAAATAATGAAGCTAAAAATTTTTGTGGATAAAACGATTTTATTTTTGAATTTTAATGATTTAATGCTTTATTTGGTTTTAGGAAAAGCGAATAAAAGCATGTTTTAAAATGTGGATAAAATTGCCGTCTGCAATTTAGCTTGTGGATAAATAAATTTTTTTCAAATAAAAAACACGTTCATCACATGGATAAACGTGTTTCATCAACAAATAAAATAATCAAGCAGCTTCTTGATTTAATGAAAAAAATGCAGAAGGCAAATCTTCTTCGTCTTCAAATTCTACCCATTCATATTGGCTTTCATCCTCTAAAATCGCGCGCAACAAGGCATTATTGATGGCGTGTCCCGATTTGTAGCCTTCAAACGCGCCGATAATCGGATGTCCAACAATGTACAAATCGCCGATTGCATCCAAAATTTTGTGGCGCACAAATTCATCGGGATAACGCAAACCTTCAGGATTCAACACATCGGTTTCGTCAATCACAATCGCATTGCTTAAATTGCCGCCCAAGCCCAAATTGTGCGAACGCATCAATTCCACTTCTTGCATGAAACCAAAAGTGCGAGCGCGAGCGATTTCTTCCACATAAGATTTGCCTGCAAAATCGATTTCAAAAGTTGGATTGCTGCGATTGAATACAGGGTGGTCAAATTCGATGGTTAAACTCACTTTAAAACCATCATAAGGCGTAAAACGCACCCATTTTCCTGCTTCTTTCACTTCCACAGTTTTCTTGATTTTCAAAAACTTTTTGTGTGTCTTTTGGTCAACAATGCCCGCGTCTTGCAATAAATAAATGAAAGGCAAACTTGAACCATCCATAATCGGAATTTCAGGCGCGTTCAATTCAATTAAGGCATTATCCACGCCATACGCAGCCAATGCCGACATAATATGTTCAATCGTGCCAACGCGTGTGCCGTCTGTTGTAACCACGGTTGATGACAAACGCGTATCGTTGATTAAATAAGGATTGAGGGCGATGATTTCGCCTTGTTTGCCTGTTAAATCGGTGCGGCGAAAAGCGATGCCGCTGTTTTCAGCTGCGGGGTGTAAAGTCAATGCCACGCGTTCGCCCGAATGCAAACCCACGCCTGTAACGCTCACCGATTTGGCTAATGTTCTTTGTAACATTTTGTTGTCTTTCTTGGAAAATGAACATTGTGCAAAGACTTCATCATACGGTAAATTTCACTTAATCGCATCATGATTTTCATAGAATTTCCTTATTAAACGCTGAAAAACCAGCTGATGCCGTCTGCAAACCCATGCGACTTTGCGCAGAACAAGTGCAACATTTTTGTTTTAAAACTTCTGCAAAACCTGACAAAAAATCAAGTTATCCCCAAAAATTTGATTAGAAATTCATTTTATCCACTTTTAAACTCAATTTATCTTGGCTTTTTACACGCATTTATTTTGTTTTAATTCATTTATTTTTCAAATAAAAATCAAATTATCCACAAGAAAAAATGCACTCATCTAAATTATTAAAAATATTTTTTGCTTTTATTAAATAGGATAAATTTTCAGGTGCAAATAAAAAATTGAAGTAGTTTTTGGTAATAATTCAATTTTGTGTTACAAAATCAAAAACTTTTTACGAATATTTTCTTTTTGAATGGAGCGAAAAAATGACAATTAAAGTAGCGATTAACGGTTTTGGTCGCATTGGCCGCTTGGCATTGCGCAAAATGGACGGGTTGGCTGGTATTGAAGTGGTGGCTGTGAACGATTTAACGCCTGCAGATATGTTGTTGCACTTGTTTAAATACGACAGCACCCAAGGTCGTTTTCAAGGTTCAGCTCAATTAGAAGAAAACACTTTAAACATCAATGGCAAAAAAATTGTGGTGTTTGCTGAACCTAATCCCGAAAATTTGCCTTGGGCGCAATTGGACGTGGATGTAGTGTTGGAATGCACGGGTTTTTTCACCAGCAAAGACAAAGCTGAAGCGCACATTCGCGCGGGTGCGAAAAAGGTAGTGATTTCTGCGCCTGGTGGCAACGACATAAAAACCGTGGTTTATGGTGTAAACCACGATATTTTAGATGGCTCGGAAACCGTGATTTCTGCAGCTTCTTGCACAACCAACTGTTTAGCGCCGATAGCGGCGGTGTTGCAACGTGAATTTGGCGTGGTAGAAGGTTTAATGACGACAATTCATGCTTACACAGGCGACCAAAACACTTTAGACGCGCCGCATCGCAAAGGCGATTTTCGTCGTGCGCGCGCGGCGGCGGTAAATATCGTGCCGAACAGCACGGGTGCGGCGAAAGCGATTGGTTTGGTGATTCCCGAATTGCAAGGCAAATTAGATGGCGCGGCGCAGCGCGTGCCTGTGGCAACAGGTTCTTTAACCGAGTTGGTGAGTGTGTTGGAAAAAACCGTGAGCGTGGACGAAATCAATGCAGCGATGAAAGCAGCAGCGAATGCGTCTTTTGGCTACACTGAAGAAGAATTTGTGTCGTCAGACATCATCGGCATGGAATACGGTTCTTTGTTTGATGCGACTCAAACCCGCGTTTTGACGGTGGGCGAGCGTCAATTGGTGAAAACCGTGGCTTGGTATGACAATGAAATGTCGTATACTTGCCAACTGATTCGCACTTTGCAACATTTTGCCAGCTTGATTTAATTTTGAGCTTTGATGCCGTCTGTGATTGCAGAAACAGTTTGATTGTGCAGACGGCATTTGAATAATAAATAACGTAGAAGCAAATTCATCTTTTGAATTTGTTTTTTTCTTTAGTTTTTTGGCTTGAGAAACAACATGAAAAAGCAGATAAGCAAAACTAAAGAAATTGTGGATAAGTTTGGATAAGTTTTTAATTTATTGAAAATAAAAGAGAATTTTTTTATTTATTTGTGGGTAAAATCAAGGAAAGTGCGAGAATAAACCAAAAAATAGGTTTTTAAACAATGGCTTTTGCTGATTTGAGCTATACTGTTTGGGTTTGAGCAACTGGAGAATGAGATGTTTACGGTAGAAACGTTTACCGACCGCGCGATTTTGGCGAGCGGTACACAAGAAGCGGAAATTTATTTTTTTGGCGCAATTTTGAATCGTTTTGAACGGCGTTTGCGTTCAGGACAAAAGCATAATGTGGTGGTGGCTTATGATGATGTGGCGCACGCCAAACGTGCGATTACGCAAGGTTTTCACAGCGCGAAACTCAGCCCGTTTGCTTGTCGTTTGAATCAAAGTGCTTACACTTTTGCAGGCGAAAATCATCATTTGGCGAAACACGTTTTGAACGGTCATGCGATTCACGGTTTGCTTTACGATGCGGAATTTTCTTTGCTGAAATTCGGTTCTGATGAACAATCTTGTTTTGTTCAGTTGAGTTATCTCTATGATTTTGAAGAAAAAGGTTACCCTTTTGTTTATCGAACAATCGTAACTTATCGTTTGAGTGAACAAGGTTTGCGCATTGAAACGGAAGTGAAAAATGTGGGCAAAACTGCCCTGCCGCTTGCAGATGGTTGGCATCCTTATTTTGCGTTGAATGGCGGCGTGGATGAATGGACTTTGCGCATCAATGGCAATCAGCAATTGGCGTTTAATCAGGATTTATTGCCAACGGGTGAACGCATTGCCGATACACGTTTTGTTGAAGCAAATTCGTTACAAGGCATTGAATTAGATAATAGTTTTGTGTTGAACGACGGCGAGTTGGCGTGTGAATTGAGCGATGGAAAATTGAATTTGCAATTGTTTGCCGAACAAAATTATCCGATTTTGCAGGTTTACATTCCGCCTGAACGCAATCGAATTGCGATTGAAAATTTGAGCGGTGCACCCGATTGTTTTAACAACCAAATTGGTTTGCAAATCGTTCAGCCACAAGAAACGATTACTTTTACCGCACGATATGTGTTGCAAGAATTGAATTAAACGATGCCGTCTGCAGATAATAGATAATCCGCAGACGGCATTTTTGATTATTTTGCTGTCAATGGTCGCATAAAAATGGCAAAACAGGCATAATGCTTTCTTTAAACTTTCTTTACATAACTTAATATTTAATCATGAATAAAAAACCCACTTTACTCGGCGGCGCGTTGGTCATCGCTGGCACGGTGATTGGCGCGGGAATGTTCGCCAACCCGACCGCTACTTCTGGCATTTGGTTCATCGGTTCGCTTTTGGTTTTGCTTTACACTTGGTTTTCCATGTTGTCGGGCGGTTTGATGATTTTAGAAGTGAACACGCATTATCCGCAAGGCGCGAGTTTTGATACCATGGTGAAAGACTTATTGGGCAAAACTTGGAACATCATCAATGGTTTGGCGGTTGCCTTTGTTTTGTATTTGTTGACTTATGCCTATATTTTCGTGGGCGGCAATTTAACCGCGCAAGCCGCTGGCTCGGTTTTGAACAGCGAACAACCTTTATACATCGGACAATTATTGTTCACTGCGATTTTTGCTGGCTGCGTGTGGTTGTCGGCAAAAGCGGTTGACCGTTTCAGTACCATACTCATTGGCGGCATGGTTTTGTCGTTTTTCTGGGCAACGGGCGGTTTGCTCGGTTCGGTACAAATGCCTGTTTTATTGGACAGTGCCGCCGCAGACGGCACATCTTACTGGATTTACATCGCCGCCGCCCTGCCCGTTTGTTTGGCTTCATTCGGTTTTCATGGCAACGTTTCCAGCTTGTTCAAATACTTTGAAGGCGACGCACCGAAAGTGGCGAAAGCCTTGTGGATAGGCACGCTCATCGCTTTGGTGATTTACGCTTTGTGGCAATTGGCGGTGCAAGGCAATTTGCCGCGTAACGCTTTCGCGCCCGTGATTGCTGCAGACGGCGATGTTGGCGTGTTGATTGAAAACCTCTCCAAATTTGTGAGCGTGGGCAGCATGGGACAAATCCTTAGCTTTTTTGCTTACATGGCGATTGCCTCGTCATTTTTGGGGGTAACGCTGGGTTTGTTTGACTATTTGGCGGATTTATTTAAATTGAATAACGATTTCGCAGGTCGAACCAAAACCGCCGCAATTACCTTTTTGCCGCCTTTATTGTTTTGCTTGTGGAAGCCAACAGGTTTTGTTACCGCCATCGGCTATGTTGGTTTGGCGGCAACGATTTGGACGGCGATTGTGCCTGCTTTGATGTTGCA
>JAUNMN010000013.1:0-33203 GCA_030531795.1 Neisseria sp. | reverse complement strand
ATGTTGGTTTGGCGGCAACGATTTGGACGGCGATTGTGCCTGCTTTGATGTTGCATAAAGCACGCCAAAAATTCCCCGAAAATCGCGGCTATCGCGTGTATGGTGGCACTTGGTTGGTGGTGTGGGTGTTTGCGTTTGGCGTGATTAACATCGTCGCACAAGTATTGAGTCGCTTGGATTTGGTGCCCGTGTTTAAAGGCTGATGATAAATTTTGAATGAGATGCCGTCTGCAGTTAAAAGCGCAGACGGCATTTTTGTATGCAAAGGTTTGAAAACGAAACCTTAAAACGCTGAACCGTCTTGTTTGAGAAACTCGATTTCTTCGCTTGTGCTTGTGCGCTTTAAAACCACATTGCGATGTGGATAACGCCCAAAGCGTTCGATAATCGCTTGATGTTGCAATTCAAAATCCAGCGCATAATCATTCGTATATTTTTTAAATAATTCAACTGCTTGGCTGTGAATGAGGCGACTTTCGCTGTGCATCAAAGGCATCAGCATAAAATGGCGTTCGCTCAATTCCATCTTGGCAAAATCCGCTTGGGCAATCGCTTCTTGTGCCAACACCAAAGCCATGCCGTCTTGGGCAAACGCCTGCACACTGTCGCGAAAAAGGTTGCGCGAAAACTGGTCTAACACGATGATTTCCGCCAATCTCCCGTGTAAATTGTGTCGCCAATGTGCCAACTCGCCTGCCGCCGCTGCTTGCCAAGTGGCAAAAAATTGCTGGCGAATTTGGGCATCAAAATCGGCATTTTTGCTGAACCAGTTTTCTTTAGGAGTTTGCTTAAACCAAAAATCCAAAACGCTTTGATAATTCATGATTTTCTTTCTTGAAATGTTTACCAAATTGAAATGCCGCCTGCATTTTCACAAACAGGCAAGTGCAGACGGCACACATCATGCTGCTTCCCAATATTCAATATAAAGTTGCAAATCGACGTTGTCTTTCCACTCGTTCACCGCGGGGCGATACACCACGCGCACGCGTTCGGGCAATTCGTCTTCGCAACGCCAAAACATCGCTTCAAATTGCTGTCCGTCTTTTTCTAGCCACGCTTTTTTGTGTTTTTGTTCGCGTCCCATGAATTGTTGACGTGCCACGCGAAATTCATCGCTGAAAGTCGGTTGGGCAAAACCTTGTCCCCAAACATGTTGTTCCAGTTCGCGTGCTTGCTCTAGCGTGATTTCGTGTGCCGCCAAACTGCCATCGGTGTAAAAAGTTTGCGATAAATCTTCGGGTTTAAGCAAATTGCTGACAACTTCTTCAAACAGTTTTTTAAATAATTCAATGTCTTGTTCGCGTATGCTCAAACCTGCCGCCATCGCATGTCCACCAAATTTTAAAATCAAATCGGGTGCTTTTTTGCTGACCAAATCCAAGGCATCGCGCAAATGCAAATTTGGAATCGACCGCCCCGAACCGCGCACTTCGCCATCATCGGCAGGGGCAAACACAATGGTCGGACGGTAAAATTTATCTTTTAAACGGCTGGCGACAATGCCGACCACGCCTTGATGAAAGTCATCGCGATACGCCACGATGCTGGTTTGCGTGCCGTCGATGTGGCTGGACAAATCGGCAAGGGCATCGGCGAGCATGGATTGCTCGATTTCACGGCGTTCGTGGTTGAATTCATTGAGTTGGCTGGCGAGTTGTTCAGCAGTTTCGGCGTTGGCCGCGAGCAGACAATGAATGCCCAGCGACATATCGTCCAAACGCCCAGCGGCATTGATGCGCGGGCCAAGTGCAAAACCAAAATCAAACGCCATCGCTTTGTGGGTGCTGCGTCTTGCCACTTGAAACAGCGCGTTGATGCCTGCTCGCGTTTTGCCCGTGCGAATGCGTTGCAAACCGTTGCTGACCAAAATGCGGTTGTTGTGGTCGAGTGCCACCACATCGGCAACCGTCCCCAATGCCACCAAATCCAATAATTCGCCTAAATTCGGTTCAGCGATGCCGTCTGCACTGAAAAAACCACGCTGGCGCAAAACTTGACGCAAAGCAATCAGCACATAAAAAATCACGCCGCAGCCAGCCAGCGATTTGCTTGGAAAATCGCAACCTTTTTGATTTGGGTTCACAATCAGACAGTTAGGTTGCACTTCGGCAGGCAAATGATGGTCGGTAACAATCACTTCCATGCCCAATTCTTGTGCTCTTGCCACGCCCGCCACGCTGGCGATGCCGTTGTCCACCGTCAGCAAAACGTCTGTCCCCAATTCGGCGGCGCGTTCCGACAGTTTCGGCGTTAAACCATAGCCATCGTCAAAACGGTTTGGCACAAGAAAATCCACGCGTGCGCCCATGCTTTGCAAACCCAACATGCCGACTGAACAAGCGGTTGCGCCGTCTGCATCGTAGTCGGCAACGATTAAAATCTTTTTGCCTTGTTCAATTGCGTCTGCCAAACGTTCGGCGGCGGCGGTGCAGTTCAACAAACGCTCGGGCGGCAATAATTGTTGCAAAGAATGATTGAGTTCGGCATCGCTTTGCACCGCACGGGCGGCGTACAAACGCGCCAGCAGCGGCGATGCGCCTGCTTGTTGCAATTGTTGATAAATGTGTTCGGGAACAGAGCGAACTTGAATTTTGGCGGACATGATGTGTTGCCTGGAAAATGAAAAAAAGGGCTATTGTACGCGTTTTGTGGCTTTTATGCCGTCTGCAGTCGCAGACCCATGCGACTGCACGTAGGGCGACTGCAGACGGCATCAGGCGTCTATCGGGTCAATATCAATATGCCAACGGATATTGTGGTTGGTATTTTGCTCCAAAACCTGTTGCCATAAACTCACGGCACGATGCAAATTGGAACGCGAGGGCGATTCTAGGAAAACCTGCGCCCGTTCGCGTTCGGCAAGGCGCACCATATTCATCGGTACTGCCCCCAGTTGACTGACATTTTCAGTGAGCAAAGGCGTAATCATCTCTTTGATTTCGTTTAAAAATTCCATTGATTGTATGATTTGCGGTGCATCGGCACGAATCGCCGCTTGGAAGGCAAAAGGCGATAAACCAAACGCCGCGCGTTCACGCAATTCTTGTTCGGCAAACTGGGCATAGTTTTGCGCTTTCACCGCCGCGTAAACGGGGTGTTCAGGCAAACGGGTTTGAATTAGGACGCGCCCCGCCTTTTCGGCGCGCCCTGCCCGCCCCGCCACTTGCATCAATTCGGCGAACAAACGTTCGGGCGAACGAAAATCGCTGCTGTACAAACTGCCGTCTGCATCTAACACAATCACCAAATTCAGCTGGGCAAAATCGTGTCCTTTCGCCAACATTTGCGTGCCAAGCAGCACATCGATTTCTTGCTTGGCAATCGCTTGATAAAGTTGCTCCCAGTCGTTTTTGCGTTGGGTGCTGTCGCGGTCGACCCGAGCAATCACTGCAGACGGCAACAGCTGTTGCAAAAACGCTTCAGCGCGTTGCGTGCCTTGTCCGAGTGCGGTCAAATCCTGATTGCCACAATCGGGGCAGGCATACGGCACGGCTTCGCGGTAATCGCAATGATGGCAACGCAGCTGCCGCGCCGCTTGGTGCAACACCATTTTTGCCGAACAATTCGGGCAACCAAAAGTCAAACCGCAATCGCCACAAAACAAGGCAGGGGCGAAACCGCGTCGATTCAAATAAACCAAGGACAAACCGCCGCTTTTTTGATTTTGTTTTAATAATTCAATCGATTGTGGCGAAAAACCGTTTTCCAGTTGCAGGCGATTGATGTTGAGCGTGTCGATTTGTGGCAACTTCGCCGCTGGGTTGGCACGTTGCGTCAATTGTAGCAAACGGTATTCGCCCGTTTGTGCTTTGTGCCACATTTCCAAACTCGGCGTGGCGCTGCCCAACACAATCGGGCAGCCGCTTTGTTTGGCACGCCAAATCGCCAAATTGCGGGCGTTGTAGCGCAATTCATTGTCTTGTTTGAACGAGGCATCGTGTTCTTCGTCCACCACCACCAAACGCAAATCTTGCAAAGGCGTGAACACCGCCAAACGCGTGCCGATGATGAGTTGCGCTTGCCCGAGCATGGCGCGCAAATAGTCTTGGGTGCGTTGTCCAGCGGCGGTTTGGCTGTGCAAAACGGCAGTGGGCGTGTTGGGAAAACGTTGGCGCAAACGCTTCAAAAGTTGCGGCGTTAAATTGATTTCGGGCAACAAAAACAGCACTTGTCCGCCCTGTGCCAGCACGCGTGCCATGATGTCAAAATACACTTCGGTTTTGCCGCTGCCCGTGATGCCGTGCAAAACAAAGGGGGCAAATTGCCCTAAAACGTCTTGCACCGCCTGAGATGCAGCGGATTGTTCGGCGTTGAGCGTGTGTGCTTGATGTGTGGTTTTGTGGTTTTCAAGTGCAGGCGGCACAGCACATTCTGAATGGCATGTTATTTCAGGTGTGAACACATCAATCCAGCCATTCGCCTGCCATTCATTTAATATTTTGGCAGCTTGAGCATGAATTTTTCTCAAATCGGCAAGCGTGATGCCGCCTGCAACTGTCGAGACAGTTGTCGTGGCAGTTTGCAAAGCATTCCACAATGCCACTTTTTTGTGGGCATGAGCGGCTGGCGGCGTTTGCTGTTTACCCAAATCGCTTAAACGATAATGTTCGGGCAGACGCGGCAACTCAATGACGCGGTTTTCTTTCAAACCCAAAGGCAGGGCGGTTGCCACCGCTTGCCCGAGCGGATAATGGTAATACTGGCTGGTGAATTGCAATAAATCGCGCCAACTTTGCGGCAGGCAAACATCGTTAAACACTTGCGCAATCGGCAGAATTTTGTGGGCAGCAATGTCGGGCGTAACGCTATTTGCCCACACAATGCCGATGAGCGTTTTGTTGCGAAACGGCACAGCAACACGCGTGCCTGCTGGCAAGGTTTGGTGGTGTGAATACGTCAATATGCCGTTGGCAATCGGCACATTCAACGCAACATGATGATAAATCAAATCAAACATTTACAACTCGCCCTGAAACGTTTTTTTGCTTTTCCAAAACCGCCATTGAGTTTTTGCCTGCACCCGTAACTCACCGCTTTCACAACGCAAACAAAACGATTTGATTGCCCCTGTTTTTAAGGCATCGGCAATCGGCGCAAACCAACGTTGTTCTAATTCGTGTAATGTGTCTTGATATGCCCACGCGTTGGCGGTGTGGCGAGCGGTGAGCAAACATTCATCAAATAATTCAATATCTTGTATGCCGTCTGCACTCATTTTGTCCGCCAGCAAACGTTGCAAAGCAGCAAAATCATAAGGCAAAGATTCGGCAGCAGGTTCTGCCCACACGCTGTCGCTGGCGAGCAACATCTCAGGCGAACGCGAACCGCGTAAATCCTGCCACAACCACACGCCGTTCACCGCAGGCAAACGATTGTGTTCACGCACGCGGTTTAAAGCGTGGGCGTGTAGCCACATTTGCAATTCGGTTTGCCATTGCAGCCAAGATTTCGCATCCGCTCCTTCGGCGCGCATCGTGCCGTCCACTTGCCCCAACACATCAAACACGGGCAACACGTCCCATTGCACCGCTTGCGGTAAAGTCAATAGCCACAAATCGGGGCGAAACATTTGAAAACGCACGCCGTCTGCACGATAAAAATCGTTCAATTCGCTGCACCAAGTTTGCGCTTCCGCTTCGCTAATCGCCAAATCGCCGCCGCCCAAAGTGTTCATATTGTGCATGCCCATTTGCTGCCAAACGGGGCTGAGCAAAACCGTGTTTTGCCATTGTGCAGACGGCATCGCCACGCTCTCGCACGCCAAATCACGCAAACTGCCACGCCACAAACTTTGGGCAAACAGCGCGGAAGTGGGCTGGGTTTGGCGTGTGATGTGTCCAAAGCGCAATAAATGATTGAGTGCTGGTGTGTTGAGTGGCGGCAATTGTTCGGGTGCGTCCCAGTTTAGGGCGGGCAGGGTTAAAGTGATGTTCATTTGGGGTTCTCGTGATGCGATTTGGGCGTTTGAACGTGGGCAAACGCGCTTGGTTTTGTGGATTTGCTGTGTCTAAATTTAGCAGTATTTTACGCGATTTTTACGCCCATCTGGTGAGTTTGTGCTAGAATTCGCGGTTTTGATTATTGGCAAATGCTTGATTTCGTTCATTGAATTGCGTGAAAGCAGGGCGGTTGCGGGCATTTGTCGCTGTATTAGCGAATGAAAAAACAAGATTCTTTGTGGCAAAAATTATGGCAACGTCGTGCGCTGCGCTGGTCGGGCGTGGTGTTGGCTTTGCCTTTATTGACGGCGGTGAGCGCGTATGCGGTTACTGAACCTGTGAGCCAAACTTTGAAAGCGCAGACGGCAAAAAAAGTGGAAATTTTGCCTGCGCTGACGGTGCAACAAGCCAGCGAAAAAAGCAGCTATTGGACTGAAGAGGCGGTGCAAGAAGGCGAAACGATTCGTGCTTTATTGGGGCGTTTGGGTTTAGAACGCGATGATATTGCGGCGGTTTTGAGCCAGCGCGGCATCAATAGTGAGCTGAAACAATTGCGCGCTGGGCAGATGTTTAGCGTGCGTTTTGACGAAACGGGGCAGGCGAGCGACATTCAGTTTTTCAACGACGACGACAATGGCGAACGCAATTTAATCGCTTTGGAACAAGTGGACGGCAAATGGCGCGCGTCTACTGCGAAAGTGGCGCTGGAAACTTTGCCGACTTTGCGTTCGGTGGTGGTGCGTTCGTCGGCGAGCGGTTCGCTGGCGCAAGCGGGCGTGGGCGTGGCTTTGCGCGAAGCGCTGCGCGATATTTTCAGCGAACGCGTGAGCATTGACGGTTTGCAAGAAGGCGACCAAATTCGTTTGTTGTATGACACTTTGTATTTCCGTGGGCAAGAAATCGCGACGGGCGATATTTTGGCGGCGGAAGTGGTGAAAAATGGCAAAACTTATTCGGCTTATTTCTACGACCAAGGCGACGACGGCGGCAGCTATTTTGACGCAAAAGGTAAGCCACTCAAAGACATACGCGCCGACAGTTTCAACTTCCAACCTGTGCAAAACGCGCGTATTTCTTCGCCTTATGGCATGCGCGTTCACCCGATTTTCGGCACGGTTCGCATGCACACGGGCATCGATTACGCCGCACCAAGTGGCACGCCTGTTTACGCGCCTGCAGACGGCATCATTTCGTTTAAAGGCTGGAAAGGTGGCTACGGACACACTGTAATGATGCGCCACAGCAATGGCGTGGAAACGCTTTATGCGCATTTGAGCGCGTTTTCGCCAGCCAACGGCGCGGTGCGCGCGGGCGAAGTCATCGGCTTTGTCGGCTCGTCGGGTAACTCAACAGGCCCACATTTGCACTACGAAGCGCGCATCAACGGCAGTCCTGTGAACCCAACAACCGCCGCTTTGCCTGCGCCAAAAGCCGAAAAAGTGAATATGACTGCGTTCCGTAAACAGCAAGCGAAAGCGGATAATGTGTTGGCTGCGGTGCGTGGTTTGCCTGTAACGGTGGCACGTTTGTATTGATTTTTCAAAGTGTTAGCAAAGAATATGCCGTCTGCGGTTTAAATTTGCAGACGGCATTTTTTGCGTGTTGGGATTGGTGTTTACAAAAGCTGTTTTGGCTTTACTTTTGCCGCAATCAAATCCGCCATTTTTTGACTTGCTCCGCGATGTTGGGCAACAAATTTTCGCGCATTTTCGCCGATTTGCTGACAAATGTCGGGATTGTGCAGCCATTGTTCCACTTGTTCACGCCATTCGTTTGCCGTCTGCACTTGCACCGCGGCTTGCGCGTTCAAAGCATCTTGGCACACTTGGGCGAAATTGTAAGTGGAAAAGCCAAACATCATCGCCTTGCCAGCCGCCGCCGCTTCAATCGGATTTTGGCAACCGCTGTCCACTAAACTGCCGCCGATAAACGCCATGTCCGCCAGTTGATAATACATCGTCATTTCGCCCATGCTGTCGCCGACAAGAACCTGCGTGTTCGCTGCAATTGGCTGCAAATCACTGCGCTTTTGCGTAATAAACCCCATTTTTTTCGCCATTTGATACACCGCATCAAAACGTTCTGGGTGACGCGGCACAATCAGCAACAAAGCATCGCCGTGATAGTTTTGCCATGCTTGAAGCAATAATTCTGCTTCGTCCACATCATCATAAAACCGCGTGCTGGCACACAACGCGATTTTTCGTTCGCCTAAAATTTCAGGAAAATCAATTATTTCTGCATCAGCAGACGACATGGTTGGCACAACATCGTATTTGCTGTTGCCGCAAACTATAGTTTCTGGCACGCCAAGTTGCTGCAAACGTTGCGCATCTGCTTGCGTTTGAGCAAAACAAGCGGATAAAGTCGCCAAAGCAGGGGAAATAAGCGATTGAACGCGTAAATAACCCTGCAAAGAACGATCGGATAAACGGGCGTTTGCCAAAAAAATCGGCACATTTTGTTGGCGACAAGCGTGCAACAAATTGACCCAAATTTCGGTTTCCATCAACACGCCAAAACGCGGTTGATGTTCGCGCAAAAATTGGGCGACAAATTGTGGATTGTCGTAAGGCAAATAGCGGCATTGGGCATTGGGAAACAGCTTTTGTGCGGTGTCGCGACCTGTTGGGGTCATTTGGGTGATGAGCAAAGGCGCATCGGGAAAATGCTGTTGCAAATGGCGCACAATCGGCACGGCGGCATGGGTTTCACCAACCGAAACCGCGTGTATCCAAATCGCATTTTTTACAGGATTCGGATGCACTTCGCCAAAACGTTCGCCCCAGTTTTGAATATACGCAGGATTTTTTTTGCCGCGTTTTTTCAGGTAAAACGGAATGATTTTGGGCAGAAAACGCCACAAAAAACGATAAAAACGCAATAAAAACCAAGATTTCATAAGCCATGCCGTCTGCAGTCATCGGCGAAGCGGTTTGCGTTTAAATAAACTTTAAATGCGATTGAAACCGCGTTTAAAGCAAACAGAAAGCATAAAAAGCAAAAACTCCGCTGATGCGGAGTTTTGATATTTGGTTGCGGGAGCAGGATTCGAACCTACGACCTTCGGGTTATGAGCCCGACGAGCTACCATGCTGCTCCATCCCGCGTCAGAAAGGCGAACTATACTGGGCTTTTCGTTTGCTGTCAAGCGTTTTATGATTTCGCTGGCGCAATCGCCTGCGACTGCAGACGGCATCTGCTATAATTCGCCTTATTTTTCTGCATTTTTTACAGCATTTACAAGTATGTCGGACACACATTTTTCACATTGGGATTTGACACAAGTGATGGCGAAAGACCGTCATTTTTTGCGTCAAG
Organism: Neisseria sp.; assembly: GCA_030531795.1. GTDB lineage: Bacteria > Pseudomonadota > Gammaproteobacteria > Burkholderiales > Neisseriaceae > Neisseria. The sequence continues at coordinate 23,940 of JAUNMN010000013.1, read as the reverse complement.
CCAAACGCAATGCCGCCAAATTTGGCGGTGTGGCGAAGGTGGAACGCAAATATCAGCAGTCGCATCAAACCTTTTTGCAACGCCAAAACGCTCTGCCCACGCCGCAATTTGATGGCTCTTTGCCTGTGCATGAAAGTTTGCCAATCATCAAACAAGCGATTGAAAATCATCAAGTTACGATTATTTGTGGCGAAACAGGTTCGGGCAAAACCACGCAGTTGCCGAAAATTTGTTTGGAACTCGGTCGCGGCGTGGCAGGTTTGATTGGACACACGCAGCCACGCCGTTTGGCAGCGCGTTCGGTTGCCGAACGCATCGCCGAAGAATTGAGCACGCCGATTGGCGAAGCAGTGGGCTACAAAGTGCGTTTTACCGACAACACTTCGCGTAACGCCCACATCAAATTGATGACAGACGGCATTTTGCTGGCGGAAACCCAAACCGACCGTTTTTTGAGTGCTTATGACACTATCATCATAGACGAAGCACACGAACGCAGTTTGAATATCGATTTTTTGCTGGGGTTTTTGAAGCAATTGTTGCCCAAACGCCCTGATTTAAAAGTCATCATCACGTCGGCAACTATTGATGCCGAACGCTTTTCGCAACATTTTAACAACGCGCCTGTGATTGAAGTGAGCGGTCGCACGTTTCCAGTGGACATTCTCTATCGTCCTTTGCACAGCCGCGATGAAGACGAAGCAGAAATGGAAATGGCGGAGGCGATTGTTGATGCGGCGGACGAGTTGGCGCGCTTGGGCGAGGGCGATATTTTGGTGTTTTTGGCGGGCGAACGAGAAATTCGTGAAGCGGCAGAAGCCTTGCGTAAATCGCCCTTGCGCAAAAATGACGACATTTTGCCGCTTTTTGCCCGACTTTCGGCGCAAGAACAACACAAAATCTTTCATCCAACAGGTTCGCAGCGACGCATTATTTTGGCGACCAACGTCGCGGAAACTTCGCTGACTGTGCCGCGGATTCGTTATGTAATCGACACAGGTTTGGCACGCGTGAAACGCTATTCGGCGCGTGTGAAAGTGGAGCAATTGCATGTTGAAGCGATTTCGCAGGCGGCAGCACGCCAGCGTTCAGGGCGCTGCGGACGCGTTGCCGCTGGCGTGGCGGTGCGTTTGTACAGTGAAGAAGATTTTTTGCAACGCCCCGAGTTCACCGACCCCGAAATCGTCCGCAGCAATTTGGCGGCAGTGATTTTGCGGATGGCGGCACTCAAATTGGGCGATGTGGCGGCATTTCCGTTTTTGCAAGCACCCGAAGCGCGTTACATCAACGACGGTTTTCAGGTTTTACTGGAATTGGGCGCGGTAAATGAAAAGCAGGAATTGAGTAAAATCGGTGAGCAGATGGCGCGTTTGCCGATTGACCCAAAAATCAGTCGCATTTTGATTGCGGCGCAAAAGCATGATTGCGTGGCGGAGATGTTGGTGATTGTGGCTGCCTTGTCGATTCAAGACCCGCGTGAGCGACCGTTGGAGCATCGTGAAGCGGCGGCGAAAGCGCATGAGCGGTTTTATGATAAGCAATCCGATTTTTTATCTTATTTGCATATTTGGGACAGTTTTCAACGTGAACGCGATAAGGGTTTGAATCGTAAGCAATTGATGGCTTGGTGTCGGCAATATTTTTTGTCGCACCTGCGTTTGCGCGAATGGCGTGAGTTGCACGCGCAATTGATGGAAATCGCGATTGAAATGGGTTTGGTGACGAAAGAACGCGCGCTGCGTGTGTTGCCGAAAACGCCTACGCTGCCGCCTGCAGACGGCAAAAATGCCGATTTGGATTTGTCGGCACAATTCAAGCAAAAACAATTGGATAAGAAACATCATCGCAGCCAAATTCGGGCAGCACGCGAGGCGAGTTATGAGCAAATTCATCGTGCTTTGCTCACGGGTTTGGTGGCGAATGTGGGCATGAAATCGCCCGAAGGGCATGATTACACGGGGGCGCGCGGTTCGCATTTTCATTTGTTCCCAACTTCGTCTTTGTTTAAAGGCAAACCCAAATGGGTGATGGCGGCAGAATTAACCGAAACTTCAAGACTTTATGCGCGCGATGTGGCGGCGATTGAACCCGAATGGATAGAAGCGGAAGCGCGTCATTTGGTGCGTTATCACTATTTTGAACCGCATTGGGAACGCAAACGTGGCGAAGTGGTGGCAAGTGAACGGGTAACTTTATACGGTTTGACTGTGTTGCCGCGCCGCGCGATTGCTTATGCGAAAGTGGCGCCTGAAGAAGCGCGTGAGTTGTTTATTCGGGCGGCTTTGGTGGCACAAGATTGTGATTTGAAAGCCGATTTTTTTGTGCATAATCAAAAATTGATTAAAGAAATCAGTGAATTGGAACACAAATCGCGTAAGCAAGATGTGTTGGTGGACGATGAAGTGTTGTTTGATTTTTATGACAAACGCTTGCCAGCACAATATGTGCCGTCTGCAGATAAACCCGTCGCCAAACCGCTTGCCGATATGCGAACCTTTGAAGCATGGCTGAAAACGGCGAGTGCAGAACAAGTTAAATCTTTGTTTTTAAATAAAGATGATTTGATGCAACACGCGGCGGCACACATTACTGAAGAGCAATTTCCGAAGTTTTGGCACACTGCAGACGGCAAATTCAAATTGGCGTATCGTTTTGAACCGAATCACCCTGCAGACGGCATCACGCTGACTTTGCCGCTGACTGTGTTAAACCGCATCAATCCGCATGAATTGGAATGGCTGGTGCCTGGCATGATACGCGAAAAATTGGCTTTGTTAATCAAAGCATTGCCCAAACAAATTCGCCGCGTGTGCGTGCCTGTGCCTGATTTTGTAACCCAGTTTTTGAGCAGCGAACCCGACCACAAACAGGCGATTTTGCCGCAATTGGCACACGCGATTGCCAAACATGCGGGCGATATGCGTTTGTTGGAGCAAATGGATTTGGACGAGTGGGCGGCGTTTCGTTTGCCCGATTATTGTTATGTCAATTTGCGTGTGGTGGATGATGGTGGGCAAGAGTTAGCCAGTTCGCGACAATTATCGCAATTGCAACAAGAACTTGGGCAAGCAGCGGCAACCACTTTCCGCGACAACACGCAGGAATTTGAACGCGATAATTTAACGCAATGGAACATCGGCAAATTGCCCGAAAGCATTAAATTTGCGCGTGGCAAACAGCAGTTAAACGGTTTTTTAGCCTTGCAAAAAGAAGCAGACGGCAACATCGCCCTGCGTTTGTTTGACACCGTCGAATCGGCACAAATTGCCCACAGACAAGGCGTGATTGCGCTGATGAGTTTGCAACTCAAAGAGCAAATGAAGGATTTGAACAAGGGCATTGTCGGGTTTACCCAAGCGGCGATGTTGTTTAAACACATCAACGCCGATGCGCTGAAAGACGACATCACCCAAGCGATTTGCGACCGCGCTTTTATCGGCGAAGACGAATTGCCGCGCGATGAAAAAGCGTTTAAAGAACAAATCAAGCGAGCGCGTAGCCGTTTGCCTGCGGTGAAAGAAGCAATGAGTCGCCATCTTGCCGATTTGGGGGCGGCGTATAGCGAGTTGAACGCCAAACTCGGCAAACATCCGCTCACCGTCTTAATCCGCCAGCGTTTGCAAGTTTTGCTGGGACAAGGTTTTGCCAGTCAAACGCCGTGGCAACAATGGACGCGTTTGCCGATTTATCTCAAAGCGATGAGTTTACGTTTGGAAAAATACAGCGCGAATCCCAGCCGCGATGCTCAACGCGAAGCGGATATTCAGGAGCTGGAAAACCTGTTGGCGGACAAATTAACGTTGCTCGCCAAACAAAACCTGCCGCCTGCAGACGGCATTTTGGCATTCAAATGGCAAATTGAAGAATTGCGCGTTTCTTTGTTCGCACAAGAGCTGAAAACGCCGTATCCCGTGTCTTTAAAGCGTTTACATAAGGAGTGGGAGTGTTTGTGTAAATGAGATTTAGGCTGCCTAAAAATATTACTTCAAGTTTTCAACTAAAATACTTGAAATAATTAAAGCGGTTTGTTATTATTCGTACCATTAAAATTTTATTGCAGATTTATTCTGTAATTTTAGTTAAGGAGTATTTGATATGGGTCTCACAAAATTCGGCGAAGCCGTCCGTGAAGCTCGCCGTGAAACAAAACAAACATTACAAACAATGGCAACAGCATTAGGTACATCGGCAGCTTTTTTAAGTGCAATGGAAACAGGGCGTAGTAAAGTCCCTTTAGATTTTATTGACAAGATTGAAGGCTTTTTTTCTGCATTAAATTATCCAGTAGAGAAGTTGGAATTAAGGCAACAGGCAATGGTATCTAATGAAAACGTGTCATTGAGTGGACTTAGTTTGCAGCAACAAATGTTAGTGGCAGGATTTGCAAGTTCAGAATTTAATAAAGAACAATTAGACAAATTTGCAGAATTATTAAAAACACTTCACAAAGAAACATTAAAGGAGGGTGGATATGCAGAGAAAGAGTAGGAACTATATACTTCGAGGTGCGCGTGTGGAACCTTTACATGATGAAGCAATTAAAGCTATAGCTATTGGGGCTGCATCACTCTTTCATATTAATAGAAATACACCTAAAAATTTAGGTATATTTATGGAAATGTTGCAAGATTATGGTATTTTGGTAGATGTAATTGATGATAAAGAATGGCTTAAAGTTACCGATGCTGGTTGTATTAATCGTACTATTCTTATTCCAAACAGTCTTTATCAACAAATTTGTATGAGTGACAAAAAAGCTATTTTTATCTTTTTTCATGAATTAGGGCATTTACTATTAGGTCATCAAGCTATGCTTCATCATAGTGATTTAGAACCAACTAAATTTGAAGATGCTGAGTGGCAAGCTGATGAATTTTCTAGATATATTTTAGAGATTATGAAAATTAATTATATTCCTGAGCAGTTATCATTTAGTTTTGAATTTTAAAATAAAAACGACTTGAAATGCTACCAACATTCCAAGCCGCTTTTATATAGTAGTGATATTTAAACTACCAATTTAAATATCAAAGCAGTTGTTCTTACTCGCTGCTTGCAGGAATATGACTTCAACCGCTTACATCAGTCAATGTTTGCGAATTTTAAACCTGAATTCATCATTTTGTCTACGACTTTGGTAAGTAGTAAGTAACTTTTTCAACAGGAATAATTTATGTTGAAATGCAAGTTACCCAAAGCGGTTCATGTCCGTGCTTATTGGCGTTATCGTTTAGGACATTGGGAACGTGTGTGCGAACATTGTCGTTCATACCCTAGACAGTTATCATTGTTCTGAATTTTATATTTTTAAAAGCTTGCCTGAAGCCCCCAAATGTTTCAGGCAGGCTTTTTATTTCCCATTTATCTCAACAATCTACACTTCCGATTGTGAAGCCAAACGAAATGGCACACCCCCTACAACCATAACCCGATGTTACGATAAGATGTGAATCGTTAACTTCGCGATAACTGTAGTGAATGAAATTCATCGTTGGCGAAGATTGGAGATATTGGCGTGGTAGAATCTGCTAATTTTAGGCAGCCAGAACGCGTTTCGTTGGTAAATTTAGGAATAGCGCGTGTCGCTGTTTTCGTAGGAATTGAAAATGCCGCAACTTGTGTTGGTGAAAAGGTTATTGTTGAGGGGGGAGGAGAGATTTAGGCTGAGAAAATCTGAAAAATTATGGATATAATTTTTTAGGAGTCAAGCTAATTTTAGAAAAACATTGTGGTAATGGCGTTAAACTTAATATATTTTGAAATTAAATATTTTAGAAATTATACAAATATAAAGAATAATAATGTTTTAGAAAATATTTCTACTATGTTTAATAGTTTAAAGAGTGAGGTAATGAATAAAACAATTGAAGAAATAGGATGAAAGATGAAATAATATAACAAATAATATAACTTTTATAACTTTTTTGATTGATATCCAGCATAAAGATGATTTGTGCTTAGTTTTATTATGAATAAAAATGGAATAAGTGAAAATCAATAGATTGTTACAATAAAGCTAAAATAAAAGACAAGGTCAAAAGTCTGATTTTTATATTTCTATTATCTAAAAATATCTTTTTTCTATTTATTTATTTATTCTAGGGATGCTTTATTCTTTATATAGTAGTACAGAAATTTATTCAAGCAATTAACGTCCTCAAAATAGTAAATTTATGAAATTTTTCCTCAAAAATCCATCAGCTTAAAATTACGACAGGATTTTAATGTATGTCTTTTATCTCGTGAGTTCGATATTTAATATATAAGCAGTTTGTTCTTGAATTTGAAAACGCACTTCATAACCTGCAATATTCATCACATACACGCGTTCGGGAATGTTTTGATACGCGGGGCGAGGGTCTTGGGCGATGCTTTGTTCAATCAATTCGAGGATGGCGGCAGGCAAATCGGTTTCGGTTTGCCAAATAATCTGTAATTGTTCGGGTGCGCCCGTTACAAAACCTGCGGCGGCGTTGGGTTGCGCTTCCACAAATGGAATATACGGTTTGATGTCAATCACGGGCGTGCCGTCCAGCAAGTCTGCGCCGCTGCAATAGATTCTGATGCCGTCTGCAGTGCTGATTTTTTCCAGTTTGAGCAGCGATAAACCCAAGTGATTCGGGCGATGTGGGCTACGCGTAGCAAACACGCCCATTTTTTGTTTGCCGCCCAAACGTGGCGGGCGAACCAGCGGCGACCACGCTTCGGCGATGGCATCGTGAAAAATGAAATGCACCCAAATGTAATCAAACTCGTCCAAACCGCGTACGCAATCGGCATTAAATTCGCGATTGAGTGCGATGCACACTTGTGCTGCTGGTACAAGCGACGGTTGGCGTGCGATGCCGAATTTTTGGGTGTAGGGCGAGTGGACAATGCCGATGCTGGAAATGGTGTGCTGCATAATCGAAACCTGTAAAAAACGGCGAATTGTAGCACGGCAAATGCTTGCTTTTGTTATATAATGCCGCTTTGCTTTTCTCAATGGGACGATTACCGTGATTGTTGCAATTGATGTAGATGCTCAAAAAACGTTTACGCCGCTGTGTCCGAATGAATTGCCTGTTGTGGAAGGCACGGAAATTGTGGCGGAACTCAATGCGCAGGCGGCACTCGCCGATTTGCGAGTGATGACCAAAGACGCGCACTCGCCAACGGCAAAATGGTTGGTGCAAACGCACGGCGAAATGTTGCAGCCAACAGGCATGAAAAATGCCGATGTTACTTGGGTGTCGCACGCGATGGTGGGTAGCTATGGCTTTGAATTGATTGATGGTTTGCCTGATTTGAGTGGCTACGATTATTGCGTTTGGAAAGGCGTAGACCCCGAATTGCATCCGTATGGCGCGTGTTTTCACGATATTGAAGAGCGTTTAAGTACGGGTTTGCTGGAATGGTTGTGCGCCAAAGATACAAAAGTGATTGTGGTTGGTGGTTTAGCAACCGATTATTGTGTAAAATCAACGGTTTTACAATTGCTCAAAGGCGGCGACTGGAGAGTGATTGTCAATGCGGCGGCGTGTCGTGGCATTGCGCCTGAAACGATAGAAACGGCGTGGAACGAAATGTATGACGCAGGTGCAATCGTTTTGGAAAATGCTGAAGAAATTAAAAAATATTTAAAATCAAATAATTATAATCAATCAACTTAATAATCCGAATGGAATTGACAGAAGTTTGGCGGTGTTTCACGTGAAACATTGCCGTCTGCAGTGGTGATTGTGGATTGATTTTTTTGAAATGGGTGCAAAATGAAAGCATTGGTGGCGGTAAAACGCGTGGTGGACTTTAATGTGAAAGTGCGCGTGAAAGCAGATGGTTTGGGCGTGGATATTGGTAATGTCAAAATGTCGATGAACCCGTTTGATGAAATTGCGGCGGAAGAAGTGGTTCGCTTAAAAGAAGCAGGCACAGTCAGTGAAATTGTGGCGGTGTCTTTGGGTGAAAAGAAAAGCGAAGATGTGTTGCGCACTGCTTTGGCGATGGGTGCTGACCGTGCGATTCATGTTGAATGCGATGAAGCGTTAGAGCCTTTGATGGTGGCGAAATTGCTGAAAGCGGTGACAGAAAAAGAAGCGCCGCAATTGTTGTTTTTGGGTAAACAGGCGATTGACGATGATGCCAACCAAGTAGCGCAAATGTTGGCGGCTTTGTTGAATGCACCGCAAGGTACGTTTGCCAGCAAAGTGGAAGTGCAGGGCGATGAAGTGTTGGTTACGCGTGAAATTGATGGTGGCGAAGAAACGCTTGCTTTGCGTTTGCCTGCGGTGATTAGTGCCGATTTGCGTTTGAACGAACCACGATTTGTGAAGTTACCAAATTTGATGGCGGCGAAAAAGAAACCTTTGGAAAAAATCACGCCAGCAGATTTGGGTTTAAACGTTGAATGCCGTCTGCAAGTGCAGCAATACGCCGAACCAAAAGCACGTCAAACAGGCGTGAAAGTGGCGAATGTGGCGGAATTGGTGGCAAAATTGCGCGAAGTGAAAGCGATTTAAGGAGCAAGCAAATGACAGTTTTAGTCATCGCAGAACACGATAATCAAAATTTAAATCCCGTTAGTTTAAACGCTATTGCGGCCGCCAGTCAGTTGGGCGAAGTTCATGTTTTGGTGGCTGGCGAAGCGGTGCAAACGGTTGCAGCGCAGGCGGCAAAATGTGTTGGTGTTGCCAAGGTTTTGCAGGCAGAGGCGACGCATTATGCGGCAGGTTTGGCAGAAGAGCTTGCACCTTTGGTGCAAAGTTTGGCGAACGATTATCAGCACATTGTGTTGGCAGCCAGCACCTTTGGCAAAAACCTTGCTCCGCGGGTGGCGGCATTATTGGATTGTTCACAAGTGTCGGACTTGACCGCGATTGTGGATAAAAATACTTTTGTGCGTCCGATTTACGCTGGCAATGTGTTTACTACAGTTCGCAGCGATGAAGAGCGTTTGGTTTTGACTGTGCGTGCCAGTGCTTTTGAAGCGGCGGCTGCAGACGGCAACTCTGCGGCGATTGAAAACGTTGCCAGCACGCCTGCACAAGGTTTGAGCCGATTTGTATCGCGTGAACTAACCCAGCTTGACCGCCCAGAATTGACGCAAGCGCGCGTGATTGTTACGGGTGGGCGCGCTTTGGGCAGTGCCGAGCAGTTTCAGGCGGTGTTAACACCTTTGGCGGACGTGTTGGGTGCGGCGATAGGGGCGAGTCGTGCGGCGGTGGATGCGGAATACGCGCCGAATGATGCGCAAGTTGGACAAACAGGCAAAATCGTTGCACCAGAATTGTATATTGCGGTGGGCGTGTCGGGTGCGATTCAGCACGTTGCTGGTATGCAAGACAGTAAAACGGTGGTTGCCATCAATAAAGACCCTGATGCACCAATTTTCAATATTGCTGATTTTGGTATTGTGGGCGATTTGTTTGAGATTGTGCCTGAATTGACTGCGGCACTGAAAAACGCATAATTTGGCTTTAAAGAATGAGATGCCGTCTGCAGATGCTTGCAGGCGGCGTTTTCCTGTTTAATGAAATGATAAGAGCATGAGTGAAATCAGCAGTTATCAAACTTTGAGTGCGGCAAATCAAGCGGAGTTTAAGGATAAGGGCAGTCGCTTTATCGCTTTTGCTTATCCGATTGCTTCTGTCAATGATGTTAAACCTTTGGTGGACGCTTTGCGTCAAGAGCATCACAAGGCACGCCATTGGTGTTATGCCTATCGTTTGGGTGTGGACGGCACGCAATTTCGTGCTAACGATGATGGCGAGCCAGCAGGCAGCGCAGGGCGACCGATTTTGGGGCAGATTGATTCTGCGGGTTTGAGCGATGTTTTGGTGGTGGTGGTGCGCTATTTTGGCGGCACTTTGCTCGGTGTCCCTGGCTTGATTCATGCGTATAAAACCAGCACCGCGATGGCACTGCAGACGGCACAAGTGCGACAAAAAAATGTGGAAAAAACCTTAAATCTGCGTTGTGATTACCCACATTTAAGCGAAGCCATGCGTTTGCTGAAATTGCACGAAGCCGAAATTGTGGCACAAGATTTGCAATTGGATTGCCGTTTGCACGTTCGTGTGCCATTGGCACATTATCAAAATCTGATTGATGCGTGTGTGCATACGCGACAAATTGATGTGGCTGTGCCGTCTGCAGACGGCATGGATGAAAATGAAATGATGGAAACGAAAGCATAAAATGTCAGAATTTGTTCGCGGCATGAAAGAAAGTATTCCGATTCAAGTCGGGATTTTGCCTTTTGCCTTGATTTTGGGGGCGCAAGGGGCGAAAAAGGGCATGACTGTAGCAGAAGTGCCGCTGATGACAGGGCTAAATTTCGCAGGTGGTTCGGAATTTGCGGCGATTGGTTTGTGGCAAGACCCTTTGCCAATTTTGCTAATTGTGGCGGTAACGTTCATGATTAACACTCGCCATATTTTGATGGGTGCGGCGTTTGTGCCGTATATCAAACATTTGCCGATGAAAAAACTGTTGCCTGCCTTGTTTTTTATGGCGGATGAATGCTGGGCAATGGGTTTGGCGGACGCGAAAAAACACGGCATATTTAGCTGGTCTTATTACATGGGCGTTGCCTTGCTGTTTTACAGTGTGTGGGTGTTTTTCACTTTTGTCGGCGCAATGATTGGCCCGCATTTGGGCGACATTGAAGCGTGGGGCTTTGGCATGGCGTTTCCCGCCGTGTTTTTGGTTTTGTTGCGCGGTTTGTGGAAAAGTTTTGCCGCAGCGCGTCCTTGGTTTGTTAGCTTGGCGGTGGCGGTGGCGACTTATTTACTGGTGGACGGCGCGTGGTATGTGATTACAGGCACGCTGGCTGGCTTGGCTTCGGCATGGTTTTGGGGAGAAAAAGCATGATTTCATTAGACGCTTTTTTAACCATCATCGGTATGCTGTTGGCAACCTATTCCACGCGCTTAATCGGCTTTTTCGCCTTACGCAATCGCACATTAAGCAAACGCGCTGCTGCGGTGATGGATGCTGCCCCAGGGTGTGTGTTGCTGGCAGTGATTGCACCGCATTTCGCTTCGGACAAACCGCATGAATTGATTGCCTTGCTGATTACTTTAGTCGCCGCTTCACGTTTGAGCATGATGCCAACCGTGTTAATCGCGGTGGCTTCATCGGGGATTTTGGGGCATTTAATGGCGTGATGCTGTCTGCGTTTGTTGTGTCAGTTTGTTGTTTAAGTTGTTTAAATTGAATACAACAAATTGTTTTATTTGAAATTGTGAGTAAAAATGCCGTCTGCATTTCACTGCAGACGGCATTGTTTTATGTTTCAGTTCAAAGTTTAACCGCGTATTCTGCGCAACACTTCTTCTTTGCCGATTAAAGCCAACACTTCGTCTACGCTCGGCGTTTTCGCTGTGCCGCACACCGCCAAACGCAAAGGCATACCCAATTTGCCCATTTTGATGCCTTCTTCATCGCAAAATGGTTTGAACAAATCGTGAATATTCGCCGCATTCCACTCGCTTACGCCTTCCAATTTGCTGGCAAAACGCAACATACGCGCCGCCGCTTCATCGTCCCAATGTTTTTCCACATCAGCCGCCGCTGGCTCACCTTTGCGATAGAAGTAAACACATTCGTCCGCCAAAGCATTTAAATCTTGAGCGCGGTCTTTCACTAAAGCCAACACGTCCGCCAGCGCAGGTTTGCTGGTTTCGTGTACGCCACGCAAAGCCAAACGCGGAGCAACCAATTGTGCCAAGGCATCATTTGGCGTGGCTTTGATGTGTTCGGCGTTAATCCAATACAATTTTTTCAAATCCATGCGGCTAGGTGATGGCGAAACATCTTTCAAATCAAACCATTGAATGAATTGTTCCATCGTGAAAAATTCATCATCGCCGTGCGCCCAACCCAAACGCGCCAAATAATTGAGCATGGCTTCAGGCAAAATACCCATTGCTCCAAAATCGGTAATCGCCACCGTGTCGCCGCTGCGTTTAGAAATTTTCTTGCCTTGCTCGTTCAAAATCATCGGCAAATGCGCGTATTGCGGCAAAGTCGCCCCCATCGCTTGCAAAATATTGATTTGTTTAGGCGTGTTGTTCACATGGTCATCGCCACGAATCACATGGCTGATGCCCATATCAAAATCGTCCACCACCACGCAGAAATTATAAGTTGGCGTGCCGTCTGCACGAGCGATAATCAAATCGTCCAACGCCTCATTTGGAATCGAAATTTCGCCTTTGACCAAATCCACCCAACGCGTCACCCCGTCAATCGGCGTTTTGAAACGCACCACAGGTTGCACATCAGCAGGAATTTCAGGTAGAACCTTGCCTTCTTCAGGTCGCCAACGGCGGTCGTAAGTTGCCGTGCCTTCCTTTTCCGCTTTTTCGCGCATCGCTTCCAATTCTTCCTTGCTGCAATAGCAGTAATACGCCTTGCCTGCTGCCAACAATTCATCAATCACTTGGCGATAACGCTCAAAACGGCGCGTTTGGTAAACCACATCATCGGCATTGTCGTAATGCAGACCGACCCAATTCATACCGTCTAAAATGATGTTCACCGATTCCGCAGTTGAACGCGCTAAATCGGTGTCTTCAATACGCAACAAAAAATCGCCTTGATGCTTGCGTGCAAACGCCCAAGAAAACAGCGCGGTGCGCACGCCGCCAATGTGTAAATAACCAGTCGGGCTGGGGGCAAAACGGGTTTTGACAGTCATGTGTTTGTCCTTATTTTGAATGAATGAAGCCAGAAAAATAAAACCGCTATTGTAGCGGTTTTCTGCTTATCTGAAAAAGAAAGATGCGTTGAGTTTGAACGCGAATTTGCTATTGTCAAAATGGCTTTTAAAACGCTTCTCTAAAAGCGCAGACGGCATAAAGCCAGTGAAGCACGGTCTAAAAAATGCTACAATACGCCCTTTATTTTTGAGCAAAATCATGAGAAAACACGCCGCCCCAAAATCGTTTGAAGAAGCCTTAAAACGTTTAGAAACCTTAACCCAAGCCATGCAAAGCAGCGAAATGCCGCTGGAAGACGCACTCGCCGCGTATCAAGAAGGCAATGAGTTGGTGCGTTATTGTCAGGAAAAACTGGCGCAAGTAGAACAAAAATTGCAGATTTTGGACGCAGGCGAAGTGAAGGAGTTGCAGCTTGAACCCAGCGAATAATTTGGCGAAATGGCAACAGCAAGCGCAGGCACAAACCGAGTTGGCGTTGGAACGCGTGTTGCCGTCTGCAGACGGCAGTTTGGCACGTTTGCACGAAGCGATGCGTTACGTCAGCTTGGGCGGCGGCAAGCGTTTGCGACCGCTGTTGCTGTTGGCGGCGAGTGCTTTGGGCAAACCTGTTCACGCAGCGGTAGAGCAGGCGTTGGCGGCAGTGGAGCTGATTCACGTTTACTCTTTGGTGCATGACGATATGCCTGCGATGGACAACGACAGCTTGCGTCGTGGCAAACCCACTTGTCATGTGCAATACGATGAAGCAACCGCTTTGCTGGTGGGCGATGCGCTGCAAAGTTTGGCGTTTGATGTGCTGAGTCGCCCCAGCAATTTGCCAGCCGAACGCCAGCTGAAAATGTTGGCGGTGTTGGCGCAAGCATCGGGCAGTTTGGGCATGGCAGGCGGACAAGCCATCGATTTGGGCAATGTCGGCAAAGCGATGATGCAAACTGAGTTGGAACACATGCACAGCTTAAAAACAGGTGCATTAATCCGCGCGGCGGTGGCTTTGGGTGCGTTGGCTTGCCCCGATTTGGACGAGATGGCGTGTCAAAAATTAGATGCGTATGCCAAGAAATTGGGTTTGGCGTTTCAAGTGATTGACGATGTGTTGGACTGCGAGGCTGACACCGTCACTTTGGGCAAAACTGCAGGCAAAGATGCCGACAACAATAAGCCAACTTATGTTGCCTTGCTTGGACTGCAGACGGCACGCGAATATGCCGAACAATTGATAGAACAAGCGATTGCCGAGTTGGCAGACTTTGGCGAAAACGCATGGCAATTGCGTGAGTTGGCAAGATTTGTTACCGAGCGCAAACATTAAATCGGGCGTTTGCCGTCTGCACTGGCTTTTTGTATGAAAAAAATTCAAACAGCCGTGCAAATAATTCACAAGGCAAATAATCAAAAATCCGTTATTATTCAAACACTAAAAAAACGAACTGACAAAAATTCCAAGCAGGAAAATGAATATGGATAATAAACAAAAATTACAAACAGGTTTGCAAGCACTGGGTTTGGAATTGAACACCGCCCAGCAATTGCTGTTGCTCGAATATGTTGCCTTACTCAAAAAATGGAATAGCACCTACAATCTCACTGCCTTGCGCAGCGAATCAACCATGATTAGCCATCATGTTTTGGATAGCTTAACCTTGTTGCCTTACATAAAAGACGCGAAAACTTTGATGGACGTGGGTTCGGGCGGCGGTATGCCTGGGATTCCAACCGCGATTTGTCGCCCTGATTTGCAGATTACTTTGTTGGATGCCAACACCAAAAAAACCTCGTTTTTGCAACAAGCCGTGATTGAATTGGGATTGAGCAATGTAACGGTGGCAAGCGGTCGCGTGGAAGCGATGCACGACAAAAAAGTGGACGTTGTTACCAGTCGTGCTTTTGCCGAATTGGCGGATTTCATTAGCTTAACCAAACACTTATTGAACGAAAACGGCTATTGGGCAGCGATGAAAGGCGTGTATCCATACGAAGAATTGGAGCATATTCCTGCTGATGTGGCGGTGGAAAAAGTAGAAAAATTACACGTTCCGATGCTGGATGCCGAACGTCATATGGTGATTATGCGTTTGAAAAATCAATAAAATTAGCAACTTGGACAAAATAAAAGCGATATTTGGTGTTTGAAGCCATGTTTTGCTGGGGTGGATTGCTTATCCGCCTTGTTATTTTAGCGATGCCGTCTGCACGAATGAAACAAGTGCAGACGGCATTTATTTCGTACCTAACACGCCCAAATCCACAGCAAAATCGGGTACAATTTCAGCTATTTTGATTCAGTGAGAGCGGCAAAATGAGCGCAACAATCATCGCAGTGGCGAACCAAAAAGGCGGCGTTGGCAAAACCACAACCGCGGTTAATCTGGCGGCGGCTTTGGCGGAGCAAGGCAAACGCGTGTTGGTGGTGGATTTAGACCCGCAAGGTAATGCCAGCACAGGCAGTGGAATTGACAAAAACGGTTTACAACACGGCGTGTATCACGTTTTGCTGGGCGAAGCGGAGATTCAAGACGCGATTTTGACGAGCGAAACGGGCAAATATGATGTGTTGGCGGCGAATCGTGCGCTGGCTGGCGCGGAAGTGGAATTGGTGCAAGAAATCGCCCGCGAAATGCGTTTGAAAAATGCTTTGGCACAAGTTGGCAATCAATATGACTTTGTCTTAATTGATTGTCCGCCCACCTTAACTTTGCTCACACTCAATGGCTTGGTTGCCGCCCAAAGCGTGATTGTGCCTATGGTTTGCGAATATTACGCGATGGAAGGCATTTCCGATTTAATCGCCACCGTGCGCAAAATCCGCACCGCCATCAATCCGCGTTTGGACATTTTGGGCATCGTGCGCACCATGTACGACAGCCGCAGCCGTTTGGTGTTGGAAGTATCCGAGCAATTGCAAAAACACTTTGGCGACAAACTTTTTGCCACCACCATTCCGCGCAATGTCCGCCTTGCCGAAGCCCCCAGCCACGGCATGCCCGCCTTGGCATACGATGGCAAAGCCAAAGGCACACAAGCCTATCGCGAACTGGCACAAGAATTGTTACAAAGATTGGTTTAACTGCTTCATCAGCATAAAAATGCCGTCTGCAGATAAACCGCAGACGGCATTTTGTTTGAGATTTAGTAAATCAAAAATCCGAAATTACTTCACGACAACGCGCAGCCACTGGCTTACCCAGCGTTTTTGCTGCTTCTCGATGTCGGTTTCTTTCGGGCTGTGGCTAAACGGTGGCACTTGTGCGTGCAGCTTAAATACGTTTGGTAAAGCGGTGTTTTTCACAGCAGGATAAACCCACATTTCGGTTGGAATCGCTTGCTGAACCGCCGAAGTTTGCAAATATTGCACCAGTTTCGCAGCCAAAGCAGGTTGCGCTGCGCCTTTCAATACCGCAGCGCCTTCCACTTGGCGGAACACGCCGCCTTTCAAGAACAAATTGCCTGTTGGCGGCACGCTGTATTTACCTTTGCTGAAAAACACTTCCGCCGCTGGGCTGGTCGCGTAGCTCACCACCAAAGGACGGTCGCCGCCGTTTTGAGTAAATTCAGTGTAATACGCTTCGCTCCAGTCTTTAGCGACTTTCACGCCGTTTTGACGCATTTGCGCCCACCAGTCAAACGCTGTTTTTTCGCCCATAAAGCCAATATTGGCGAGCAAAAACGCCAAACCTGGAGTAGATGTGCCAGCGTTGGGAACGACCAGCAGGTTTTTGTATTGCGGTTTTGTCAAATCGTTCAGTGTTTGCGGCAAAGGCAATTTGCTTTTGGCGAACCATTCTTTATCGTAGTTTAAGGTTACATAGCCGTAGTCAATCGCAACCGCATTTTTCAGCGTGGCAGCGGTTGGCAAAGAACGCGGTTGGCTGGCGGCAAGCAAATTCATTTGTTGCGCCTTAATGACGGTTGTATTGTCCAAACCATAAACCGCATCGGCAATCGGTTTGCCGCGACTTAAAATCAGTTTGTTCACCAACTCGTTGCCTCCGCCCACTTCAATCACCGAAACTTTGGCATTATTGGCTTTTTCAAACGCAGCAAACGCGCCTTTTGGCAAGCTAAACGATTTGTGCACCGCCAAACGCACTTCAGTTTGCGCCGCCGCGGTATTGAGTAAAAATAGAGCAAAAATTGCCGAAAACAGTTTTTTCATGTTAATTCACGCCATTTTTTGTAAATAAACGCTTATCATACCGAAACTTAATGCGAGAATAAAGTTAAAATCCCCGCGCCAAGGCAAATGCACTGGAAAACAATAGCAAAAAAGAGAAATAAAATGCAGCCGATTTTTTTATTTGATTTGGACAACACGCTACACAATGCCAACGCGGGGATTTTTGATTTGATTAACCGCCGCATGACGCTGTTTTTAGCCGAGCATTTGCGGCTAAACGAAAGCGATGCAGACGTGTTGCGTCAAGATTATTGGCAGCGTTATGGCGCGACTTTGGCAGGTTTGCGGTTGCATCATGCGGAAATTTTGGTGTGGGATTTTTTGTGCGACACGCACCCTTTGCCTGAAATTTTGGCTTTGTTAGAACCCGAAGCGCAAGTGGGCGAAACTTTATGCCGTCTGCACGGTAAAAAAGCGGTGTTTTCTAATGGCCCGAGTTTTTATATTGATGTTTTGTTGCGTCAAATGGAGATTAAAAATGAATTTGTTGCTGAATTTGGCATTGATACGCTCAATTATGCCTACAAGCCACATCAAGCCAGCTTTGATGCCGTCTGCGCGCAATTAAATGTTGCGCCGCAAGATTGTGTGCTGATAGACGACAGTTTAGACAATCTGCAGACGGCAAAATCGTTGGGCATGATGGCGGTTTGGTATGGCAAGCAAGCATATGAATTGCCGTTTTTAGATGGCGCGGTTGCCGATATGGCGCAGCTGCTGGAGTGGGCAAAAGCGCGCGCTTGGGCGTGAACGCGTTTGGTAGCGAGTGATTGGTTTATTTCGTGGTTTTATTCACGTTTGCGCGGTAAATCCGTTAAAATGTGGCTTATTTTTGAAAAAAGGAAAAACATCATGCCTTTAGTTGCAGTATTTGCCGCTTTATTGTTGTCGGCTTGTGCGTGGGAAACTTATGAAACGGCGGAGGGCAAAACCGCTTTGCGTCAAAAATACCCAACGGGTACGCCTGTGGTGTATCAAGACGGCACTTATTCGCAAAATATGCGTTACAACCAGTTGCGTCCCGAACCGATTGCTCTGGACAGCAAAGCGCAGACGGCAGAACCTGCTGTGCGTGGCATCAACTGGCAAAATCAAACAGAATCTAAATAAAGGTTAATCAAATGAATGATTTACACATTGTCATTTTGGCGGCAGGCAAAGGGACGCGGATGTATTCGCGTTTGCCTAAAGTGTTGCACGAAATCGGCGGTTTGCCCATGCTCACGCGCGTGATTGATACTGCTAAACAATTGAATCCACAAACAATTAGCGTGGTGATTGGGCATGGCAAAGAGCAAGTTTTGGCAAAAGTGCAACGCGATGTGTTGTGGGTGGAGCAAAACGAGCAATTGGGGACAGGTCATGCAGTGAAAATGGCGTTGCCGAATTTGCCTGCAACAGGCAAAACGCTGGTCTTGTATGGCGATGTGCCGCTGACGGATGTGGCGACTTTGCAAAACTTATTGAACGCTGCTGGCGATGAAGTCGGTTTGCTGACCGATGTGTTGGATAACCCAACGGGCTACGGCAGAATCGTGCGTGAACATGGCAAAGTAGTGGCGATTGTGGAGGAAAAAGACGCAACAGAGGCACAAAAAGCCATTCAAGAAACCAACACAGGCATTTTATTGCTACCAAATCACAAATTGGCGACTTGGCTCAATCAATTATCGAGCAACAATGCCCAAGGCGAGTATTACTTAACCGATTTGATTGCGCTTGCCACTGCAGACGGCATCGCGGTTCATCCTGTGCCTGTTGCTGCTTCGTATTTGGCGGCTGGTGTGAACAATAAATTACAACTGGCTGAATTAGAACGAATTTTTCAACAAGAGCAAGCGAAAAAGTTGTTGCAAGCAGGCGTAACTTTGCGCGACCCGAATCGCTTTGATTTGCGCGGCACTTTGCAACACGGAAAAGATGTGGTGATTGATGTCAATTGCGTGTTTGAAGGCGATTGTGAACTGGGCGACGGCGTGGAAATCGGCGCGAATTGTGTGATTAAAAACGCCAAAATCGGCGCAGGCACGCGCGTTGCGCCGTTTTCGCACTTTGAAAATTGCACGGTGGGCGAACAGGCACAAATCGGCCCATTCGCTCGTTTGCGTCCGAACGCGGTGTTGGCTGATGAAGTGCATATCGGCAATTTCGTGGAAGTGAAAAACGCCAGCATCGGCAAAGGCAGCAAGGCAAATCATTTGACTTATATCGGCGATGCGCAAATCGGCGAGCGCAGCAATCTGGGCGCAGGCACGATTACTTGCAACTACGATGGCGTGAACAAACACAAAACCGTGATTGGTAATGAAGTGCGTGTCGGTTCGGGAACGATGATAGTTGCACCCGTCAGCATTGAAGACCGTGCCACCACAGGCGCAGGCAGCGTGATTACCAAAACCTGCCCAGCGGGTAAATTGACGATTGCACGTTCACGTCAAAGCACGATTGATGGCTGGGTGCGACCCGAAAAAGAGAAAAAATAAACCTTGTTGAATAAATTGCGCCTTAATTTGTTTAAAAAATAAGCAATTGATAGAAAAGGTTAAATTTATAAAATAATTTGGTTTTATTGTTACAATGCTCGCCTTTGATTGCCCAACGATTTGGGAGCAGTCAAAGGCGATGTGTCGGCAAATGATTGCGGCATATTTTGATTTTTTAATTCATCATTTGGATACTAAGGAACGTTTATGTGCGGTATCGTTGGCGCTATTCGAGCGCATCATAATGTGGTTGATTTTTTAACCGATGGTTTAAAACGCTTGGAGTATCGTGGTTACGATTCTTCGGGCATTGCGGTTTACAGTGAAGACCGCATTCGCCGTGTGCGCCGTGTTGGGCGCGTGGCTTTGATGGAAGAAGCGGCGAAAAACAAAGGTTTGCACGGGCATATTGGCATTGGGCATACGCGTTGGGCGACCCATGGCGGCGTTACCGAGCCAAACGCGCATCCGCATATTTCGGGCGATTTGATTGCGGTGGTACACAACGGCATCATTGAAAACTTTGAAGAAGAACGCACGCGTTTGCAGGCATTGGGCTATGTGTTTGAATCGCAAACCGATACCGAAGTGATTGCCCACAGCGTGAAACACGAATATTTGCAAAACGGCGGCGATTTGTTTGCGGCGGTGCAGACGGCAAGCCAGCGTTTTCATGGTGCGTACGCGATTGCGGTGATGGCGCAGGACAATCCGCAAAACATGGTGGTGGCACGCATGGGCTGTCCGCTGTTGGTGGCGTTTGGCGATGAAGAAACCTTTATCGCATCTGATGTGTCGGCGGTGATTGCCTTCACCCGCAAAATTTCGTATTTGGAAGACGGCGACATCGCGCTGTTGTCTGCAGACGGCATCGTGAAACTGTTGGACAAAACAGGCGAACAGGTGGAGCGTCAAGTCAAAACATCGGAACTTTCGCTCGCTTCTTTGGAACTTGGCCCATACAGCCACTTCATGCAAAAAGAAATTCACGAGCAACCGCGTGCCGTTGCCGACACCGCCGAAGTGTTTTTGGCGGGCGGTTTTGAACCCGAAAACTTTGGTGAAAACGCACGCGAAGTGTTCCAAAAAATCAAAAGCATCAAAATTTTGGCGTGCGGCACATCATACTACGCCGCTTTAACCGCAAAATACTGGTTAGAAAGCATCGCCAAAATCGCCGCCGATGTGGAAATCGCCAGCGAATACCGCTATCGCGATGTGATTGCCGACCCCGAACAATTGGTCATCACCATCTCACAATCTGGCGAAACTTTGGACACCATGGAAGCGCTGAAATACGCACAATCTTTAGGACAAAAACACAGTCTATCGATTTGCAATGTGATGGAATCGGCATTGCCGCGTGCCAGCGAATTGGTGTTGTACACCCGCGCAGGCGCAGAAATCGGCGTGGCATCGACTAAAGCGTTCACTACACAATTGGTGGTGTTGTTTGGTTTGGCGGTTACACTGGGCAAATTGCGCGGCACAGTGAGTGAAGTGCAGGCGGCACAATACACCGAAGAATTGCGTCAATTACCAGGGAGCATTCAACACGCCTTGAACCTTGAGCCACAAATCGCCGCGTGGGCGCAAAAGTTTGCCAAAAAATCCAGTGCCCTGTTTTTGGGACGCGGCATTCATTACCCGATTGCCTTGGAAGGCGCATTAAAACTGAAAGAAATCACCTATATTCACGCCGAAGCCTATCCCGCAGGAGAACTCAAACACGGGCCACTGGCTTTGGTGGACGAAGACATGCCTGTTGTCGTGATTGCCCCGAAAGACAGTTTGCTGGACAAAGTCAAAGCGAATATGCAGGAAGTCGGCGCGCGCGGCGGCGAATTGTTTGTGTTCACCGATTTAGATAGCCAGTTTGAAGCCAGCGATGGCGTACACATCATTCGCACACCGCGTCATGTCGGCGCATTGTCGCCGATTGTGCATACCATTCCCGTGCAGTTGCTTTCGTATCACGCTGCCCTCGCGCGTGGCACAGACGTGGACAAACCGCGTAATCTCGCCAAATCGGTAACGGTGGAGTAAACAAAAGCAGGTTTGTGCCTGCTGGTGTGATGCAAAAAAGATGCCGTCTGCAGTTGAAAGGAAGTTCATTTCAACAGTGCAGACGGCATTTTGTACTTTTAAATCTCTTTTAAACTCCATTTAAACTGCGTTTATTGGTCTAACAAACGCTTATTTTGTGGCTTGTTCTGATGCGTTTGACTTGTCGCATCGTCTTCAACCGTAAACTCGCCTTCAATGATGTCGTCATTTTGCTTGGCATTCTGTTGCGTGTAGCCAAACCCTGAAAAACCTTGAAACGATTGTCCTTGTTGCTGTTGCGTGATGGGTTTACCTTTGAATGGCAACAACAAAATCACCGCCAACACAGTTGATACAAATCCAGGGCTAATCAACAAAATCGCCGCCACCGCATAACGAATCGGCAACAACAATTCATACAAAGACAGCTGCCCCTGATTTTTCATGCTCGTCATCGCCAACATCACGCCCGACAAACCCATGCGGCGCAACATAAACACGCCCAACACCGCCGAAGCAATCATCAGCACCAAGGTCAAGCCGCCGCCCACCCAGCCAGCCACGACCACAATCGAGATGATTTCCACAAACAGCAAAACCAAAAAACCGATACCCAAAATTTGCATAACCATCCTTTCTCACAAGAAACGCTAACATACAGCCGATGCCGTGGTTTTTCAAGGTGTTTTTCAAGTTAGAACAAGTAAGAAAATGTTGGCATGGGCTTTGCCGCCTGCAGTGTGTTTGGATGATAAGTATTATTTTTATTGATAAATGGTGTAAAAAGTGCAGTAAAACTAAAGCAAAGAGGAGCGAAAAATGGAATGGAAACTGGATGTTCTTGGCACTTTATTGCTCAGCATTGTGTGCTTGTGGGTGGGTGTGGAATGGAAAAAACGTTGGCGTGTTTGGCAACGTTTTTGCATACCCAGTCCTGTGATTGGTGGATTTTTGGTCAGCGTTTTGGTTTATGTTTTGAAAATCAGTGGCGTGGCACAAATCAGTTTTGACACCAGTTTGCAAAGTTTGTTGATGGTGGCGTTTTTTACCACGGTTGGTTTGGGCGGCAGCTTGCAGATTTTGCGTACGGGCGGACGTTTGTTGTTGCTGTATTTGTTGATTTGTTGGTGCGTAGCATTGTTGCAAAACAGTATGGGCGTGGGTTTGGCGAAGATGTTAGACGTGCATCCTGTGATGGGCGTGATGGCGGGCGCGGTTTCATTAACGGGCGGACATGGCGGTGCGGCGGCATTCGGTGGCATGGCGGAACATTTGGGTGTGCCATCGGCAACGGTTGCGGCAATTGCAGCGGCAACTTTTGGTTTAATCGCGGGCAGCATGTTGGGCGGACCTGTCGCGTCTTATTTGATTCGCAAACATCAAGTGGCGATTGTCAGTGAGCAAAATGGCGATGCCATCGGCAACACTGCAGACGGCACAAATGATGGCAAAAGCGCCGTGGCATCCATCGGCAGTTTGGCGTTTTTGCAAACTTTGGCACTGATTTTGGCGGTGATGTTGCTGGGACAACAATTATCGGCCTGGTTTACCAGTCAAACGGGTTTTTCTTTGCCTGCTTATGTGGGCGCGATGTTGGTGGCGATTGTGGTGCGCAATGTGGGGATTACACTCCTGCGATTCGTTTTCATCAGTCGGCAATCGATTTGATTTCGGAAATTTCGCTGGGCATTTTTTTGAGCATGGCGATGATGTCGCTGAAGTTTTGGCAGTTGCAAGAAGTGGCCTTGCCTTTATTGGTGATGTTGGCAGTGCAGACGGCAGTGTTGGTGGCATTGGTGGTGTATTTTGTGTTCCGCGTGCTGGGTAAAAATTATGATGCGGCGGTGATGTGTGCGGGTTTGTTGGGACACGGTTTGGGGGCAACGCCCAACGCGATGGCAAACATGACTTCGGTTTGCGAGCGTTATCGCATGGTGTCGGTGCGTGCTTTGATGATTGTGCCTTTGAGTGGCGCGGTGTTGATTGATATTGTGGCGATACCGTATCACACGTATTTGATTAATTTGTTTACATGAGTATGAACAGATGATGTTGTGGCAACGTGCTTATGTATACTTTTGATTGTTTTTTAAGTTATTTTCAGGTGTGTTTAGGTTAAAAAAGATGCCGTCTGCATTTGAGTTTGCAGACGGCATTTTCATTATGATAAGCGTGTTATCAGTTGAGATTACCAACCCACGCTAAAGCCGTGTTCGCCGAGCAGGTCGTGCAGTTGTTCAAACAGTGCCAGCTTGGGCGTTACCCGCCATTGGCTGTTGAGGTGCAAATCGGCTTGTGCATGTTGATTGCTGTAGTGGATGTTTAAGGGGATTTGCGGACGGTTTTCGTCGTATAAATCGCGATATTGTGCTAATAATTGATGAATTTTGGCAATATCGTGTTTTGGATTGAGTTGCAAATTCAAGCGACGGGCGAAGGTTTCGCGTGCTTCTTGCAGGGTGAACACGCTGCTGGCGTTGATGCGTAAGCCGTCGTTGCCGTTGTAGTCGTCTTTATTGACTTTGCATTCAAA
>JAUNMN010000052.1 GCA_030531795.1 Neisseria sp. | reverse complement strand
AGCGGTCAATTGATTCAGCGTGCGAACCAATCGCAATCGCACCAGTATTCCAGTGAGCACCCGCACCTTGTTGGTCAGCTCTTGCTGCTGTACCCAATGCGATAGAGTAAGCATAACCAGCAGCACCTGTACCGATTGCCATAGACATCGGGTCTTGTGCTGTGCCGTCTGAGTTCAAGTCACCCGCACCCACAGCCGAATAATGACCAAGTGCGATAGAGCCTAAACCTGATGATTCACGAATACTGTTACCCACTAAAATGTGGTCTTGTTTTGGAACTGGGCCGCCACCGAAGTTGCTGTTTACCGTCATATTACGACGCCAGCTTGGAGTGTTAATGCCTGAGTTACCAAGTACGATATGACCGTTACCGTGAATTTCACCGTTTGCGTTAATCGCCACAGAGTTGTTACCACGCACAACCGTTCTTGTACCAATCGCCACATTACGAGTAGAAGCAGTTGTGGTTGTCGCAAAGTTACCACCGATAGATTGAATGGCTTCTGCTTTCGCACCGATACCAATCGCAATAGAGTTGGTTGCGTTAGTCGTTGAATCACCACCTAATGCCACGCCATTGTTTTTCAACGATTGAGCATTCCAACCAATCGCTACGTCAGATGTACCAGTCCAGCCTGATTGCGTACCCAATGATGTACCTGTTACAGTACCGCTTGTGTCTCTACCCGCAGCGATATAAACTGTTGCGTCTGCGTTGCCTTCAAAGTTTGAGTAGGTTTCAGAAATGGTTACAGCAGAAGCAGAGCTTGCTGCAAACGCCGCCGCAACCGCCGCGCTCACCGCAGCAACTTTGCTAGACTTGGTTTTACCATGTGCTTTAGCCACTTCTGACACGGCAGTCCATGTGCCAGTTGCCGCATTAAACACAACTTTAAATACTTTATTCATATTGAACTTTCATAAAAAATAATCGGAAGCCGCCTCAATGACGACCCAATTCAAATGAAAAAACGTAAATCCCGCGGTTTACGTTTTATCCACTATTTTGAAATAGCAGACGGCATTGTAACGACTTTGCCAACGCTTTTCGTTTTTTTATTTGTAAATTTCTCCATGTGTTAAATTTTGTAACCACCCAAATTCCGCCATTTTCTTGCGCCAAATCAAATTCATGTTTGCAAGTTATTGTTTTTTTTTCACTTTTCACAAATTTTTCACCCACGCCATGCCATTTAAATTTTAAATGTTAATTTTCTTATGCTTTTTCACGCATTTTCTGTCGCCTTTTTGCAACAAATTCAACACAATCCGAGCTTGGGTTTAACAAAAGATTGTAGGTTTGGCTGAAAAGAAAAACGAAAGGCACACAAAACACGCAAAGAAAATCCGAGAAAAGTCCGAAAGAAAAATCCAAAAAAATCACGGCAGGTTTGGACAAAAAAACCGCTTGCCCCACACGCAAACAACACACGCAGACGGCAAGCGGAAACTTTACAAGTTTTTTAGTGGCAGGGTTAGCCGCATAAATTTAAAACGAGACAAGGCGCAAAGCCGCAGACAGTACGAGTAGTACGGCAAGGCGAAGCAACGCCGTATCGTTTTAAATTTAAAGAGCTATATTGACTGAATAAGCCGATTAACGCTAGTATAACGCTCGCGTCTACTTTGATTTCAATCAGTAAATTACCCTTGCTCCAAAGGATTTTAAACTGCATTGCAATTCTCCTGTAAGTGTTTAAAACACAGCAGGTACAACACAACAACCCCTGTTCCCGCAGGGGTTTTTTGTATTCCCCTGCCACCCAGTCGCCCCAAAAGACGACCTCCGAATTATCCTGAAAAAGTGGTTTAATTTCAAGCAATAAAAAACCGCTTGCCGCACACACAAACAACACACGCGCAGACGGCAAGCGGAAACTTTACAAGTTTTTTAGTGGCAGGTTATTGACTGAATAAACCAATCAACGCTAATATTGCTTCCACGTTAATTTTAACGGCAATCAGCAACTTACCCTTGTGCCAAAGGATTTTAAATTGCATTGCAATGCTCCTTAAAGTGTTAAAAACACGGCAGGTGCAACACAACAACCCCTGTTGACGGCAGGGGTTTTGTATTTTCCCTGCCACCCAGTCGCCCAAAAAGACGACCTGCGAATTATCCTGAAAAAATGATTTAATTTCAAGCAATAAAAAACCGCTTGCCGTCTGCAAACGCAAACCAGCAAGCGGAAACTTTACAAGTTTTTTAGTGGCAGGGTTAGCCGCATAAATTTAAAACGAGACAAGGCGCAAAGCCGCAGACAGTACGAGTAGTACGGCAAGGCGAAGCAACGCCGTATCGTTTTAAATTTAAAGAGCTATATTGACTGAATAAGTCAAGCAACGCTAATATTACTCGCGCATCAAGTTTAACTTGAATCAGCAATGAACCTTTTCGGATAAGGATTAACATTTGCTACTCCTGTTAAGTGTTAAACACCAGCAGGAAATCACAAACTCCCCTGTTCCCAGCAGGGGTTTTTTGTATTCCCCTGCCACCCAGTCGCCCCGAAAGACGACCTGCCTATTATCTTTAAAATTCCCTTTCTTTTCAAGCAATAAAATGAACCAGCGCTGACAAAACTTGGCTTTGCCGTCTGCGACTGAAAGGCAGTTTTTCGCATCGCGTGCTTCTGTTAAAATGCCGCCATTTTGAACGCTGAAAACGCGTTTGCTTCGCTATTTTTCGCTTTTTTGCACAAGGTTTTCCCATGTTTGCCGATTTTTCTTCTGCTTCCTTACTCGCTGGCTTAAACGCCGAACAACTTGCCGCCGTTACTTGGCCGCCGCAATCGGCATTGGTGTTGGCTGGGGCGGGCAGCGGCAAAACGCGGGTGCTGACCACGCGCATCGCGTGGCTGTTGCAAAACCAAATGGCGAGCGTGCATAGCATCATGGCAGTTACCTTCACCAACAAAGCAGCGCGTGAAATGCAGGTGCGACTGGGCACGATGTTGCCGATTAATGTGCGCGCGATGTGGCTGGGAACGTTTCACGGTTTGTGCCACCGTTTTTTGCGTTTGCATCATCGCGATGCAGGTTTGCCGTCTGCGTTTCAGATTTTGGACATCGGCGACCAGTTGGCGATGATGAAACGTTTGTTAAAACAATGGAATATCGCCGAAGAAGTGCTTGCACCGCGTCAGTTGCAAGGCTTTATCAATGCCCAAAAAGAAGCGGGTTTGCGTGCCAAAGATTTGCAGGCACACGATGCCTTCACCAAACGCATGATTGAGTGTTTTGACGAATACGACCGCGTTTGTTTGCGTGAAGGCGTAGTGGATTTTGCCGAGTTGATGTTGCGCAGTTACGAACTTTTGCGCGACAACGCGGTGTTGCGTACGCATTACCAAAACCGTTTTAACCACATTTTGATTGACGAATTTCAAGACACCAACAAATTGCAATACGCTTGGCTGAAATTGATGGCAGGCGAGCAGGCGGCGGTGTTTGCAGTGGGCGATGACGACCAAAGCATTTACCGTTTTCGCGGTGCGAATGTCGGCAATATGACCGAATTGATGCGTGAATTTGCGATTGCCGCGCCGATTAAGTTGGAACAAAACTACCGCTCAGTCGGCAATATTTTGGCGGCGGCGAATGCGGTGATTGCTCAAAACAGCGAACGTTTGGGCAAAAACCTGCGTACCGAAGCAGAAAATGGCGACAAAATCCGCTTTTTGCGTGCCGACAGCGATTTGGCGGAAGCGTTTTTCATTGTGGACGAAGCGAAAAACCTGCATCGCGAAGGTTGGGATTTGAGCGAAATGGCGGTGTTGTATCGCGGCAACGCCCAGTCGCGCGTGTTGGAACAGGCGCTGTTTCGTGCTGGCGTGCCATACAAAATCTATGGCGGTTTGCGCTTTTACGAACGCCAAGAAATCAAACACGCGTTGGCGTATTTGCGTTTGGCGGTGAACCCCGATGACGACAATGCGCTGTTGCGGGTGATTAACGTGCCAGCACGCGGCATCGGCACGCGCACCGTGGAAAACCTGCAGACGGCATCGGCAGAACAAGGCATTTCACTGTGGCAAGCGACTTGCGCCGCCGCGAGTAAATCGGCGAAATTAGCCGCTTTTGTGCATTTGATTGAAGGTTTGCGTGAACAAGTCGGCATCTTGTCTTTGGCAGAAATCACCAAAAACGCGATTGAGCAAAGCGGTTTGATTGAGTTTTACCAAAACCAAAAAGGCGACAACCAAGAACGCATTGAAAACTTGCAAGAATTGCTCAACGCGGCAACCGCATTTCGAGCGGAAGACAGCACCTTTGAAACCGTGCCAGAACATTTACACGACAGTCCAACCTTTGAAATTTTGGCGTTTTTGAGCAATGCCGCGCTGGAGTCGGGCGAAAATCAGGCAAACGATGGCGAAGACGCGGTGCAATTGATGACGGTGCACGCGTCTAAAGGTTTGGAATTTAACGCGGTTTTCTTAACGGGCATGGAAGAAGGACGCTTCCCCAGCGAAATGAGTTTGAGCGAACGCGGCGGCGAAGCGGAAGAGCGCCGATTGATGTATGTCGCGATTACCCGCGCCAGAAAACGCCTGTACATCAGCATGGCAGAACAGCGCATGCTTTACGGCAACAGCCATTTCGGCGTGTTGTCGCGTTTTGTCAAAGAAATTCCCGAACACCTGCTGCTGAATTTGTCCGACAACAAAAGCCAACGCCCCGCTTTTGGCAACGGCATAGGTTCGCCCAAAACCCACAAAACACCCGCTCAAGCCAGTTCCGCCAACTTGCCACAAACCTTCGACGGCTACCGCTTGGGACAAAACGTGCGCCACGCCAAATTCGGCATGGGCGTGATTATTGATGCCGTCTGCAAGGGCGAATCGGCACGCCTTACCATCAACTTCGGCGCACAAGGTATTAAAGAATTAGACACCAAGTTTGCCAAGTTGGAAGTGGTGTAGAATGCCAAAAATTGTGCTTAAAAAACACAGTAAAATCGATTTCCCCAACCCTTTTAGGAGAACAATCATGAGCAAAGTCGCGAATGTGGTTTACACAGGTTCTTTACACAATGACATCACGCATTTGGCGAGCGGCGCGGTCATCAGCACCGATGCGCCCGTCGACAATCACGGCAAGGGCGAGGCGTTTTCGCCCAGCGATTTGTTGGCTTCGGCGGTGGCGGCGTGTGCCATCACGGTGATGGGCATCAAGGCAAGCGACATGGGCGTAAACATGGACGGCACGCGTGCAGAAGTGGCAAAAGAAATGGCGACCAATCCGCGTCGCGTGTCGGCGGTTACGGTGGATTTTTACTTGCCAGCCGCTTTAGACGCGAAAAGCCGCACGATTTTGGAAGCCACCGCACACGCTTGCCCTGTGTCTAAAAGTTTGAGTGCTGATGTGGTGCAAACCTTGCGTTTTCATTATGCTTAAACGCTGTTTTCAGGCATTTTGTAAACACGTTTAAGGAATTTCGCTGCTTTTTCGCCGAAATTCCACGCAATGCCGTCTGCAACCGAAGAAGCCTCTGCAAAACTAGGGCTGTTTCGGTCGCAGACGGCATTTTGTTGAAATGAATTGAAACGGTTTGATTGAAACGCGCAACGCATCAAGCGTTTGAATGCCAACATCTGTTACAATCGCCATCTTGTTTGATAGGCGTTCTTATTTTGCGCTTTTTCATTTCACTCTTTTCGCATAACTCCTAACTTTCCGCCGATGAACACGCGTTTTGCTTTTGTTGCTACTTTGCTTTTATCGCTGTTGCCGCTGGGCTTTTT
>JAUNMN010000012.1:16997-50045 GCA_030531795.1 Neisseria sp. | reverse complement strand
CGTGCTTGTAAATCTTGAATGATGGAAGTCATCTTGTACTAATCCTTGCGTTGCTGTCGTTAGATGCCGTCTGCAAAATCAATGAAAAGGGCGTATTTTACAATTTTTGCTTGAAAACAGCAAAAGCAGCTTGCTTGACCTGCTTCGTGTTCTTGGCAGACAATTCGCTGGAGTCTTCAAAAAAGGAATAATTATGAGCGAATTAAATGAACTGTTATCGTGGACATTCAGCAAACCTTGCCCGATTCCCGATGATGTGGATGATTTATTGCTGGCGGGTGAGGAGGCGATTGCTGCCTACAAAACCTTGCGCGACAGTGCGATTTTCACCACCAAACGTTTGATTGTGCGTGATGTTCAAGGTTTGCGTGGCAAAAAGGTGGAAGTGTATTCCTTGCCTTATGCCAACATCAATATGTGGTCTAGCGAAAATGGCGCGGGGCTGTTGGACTTTTCCGCCGAGCTGCAGCTTTGGACGCGTTCGGGCATGATTAAAGTTTCTTTGCTCAAAGGCATTGATGTGCGTGCTTTAGATAAATTGATTGCGCAGTGCGTGTTGGGCTGATGCCTTCTGCGGAAAATAAATTTCATTTTTAGGCAAATACTTATTGAAATTTATTCTTGCTTTGTGGTTTTGGTGTGAAAAAAGACTTGAAAAACAGGCGAAACCTCAGTATAGTTCGCGTTTTCCAAGACGGAAGTGTGGCAGAGCGGTTTAATGCAACGGTCTTGAAAACCGTCGAGGGTTGATAGCCCTCCGTGAGTTCGAATCTCACCACTTCCGCCAAAATTTTGAAATCCCAAAACCTTGTGTTTTGGGATTTTTGCTATCTGTTGTTTGGCTGTTTGAATGATGAAAAATGAGTGAAACCATGAACATGCCTTATTTGGTGCTCGCGCCGATGCAGGGTTTAACCGATGCACCGATGCGTGATTTATTGACGCGCATCGGCGGTTTTGACGAGTGCGTCAGCGAATTTGTGCGCATCACCCATACCGTGCATTCGCGTGGCACTTGGCTCAAATACGCCCCCGAAATTGCAGACGGCAACAAAACCTTTGCTGGCGTGCCGTGTACCGTGCAACTGTTGGGCAGCGATGCCGAAAACATGGCGGTGAACGCTTTGGAAGCGGTGCGATTTGGTGTGGATAAAATTGACTTAAATTTTGGTTGTCCCGCACCAACCGTCAATAAACATCAAGGCGGTGCGGTTTTGCTCAAAGAACCTGAACGCGTTTATCAAATTGTGAAAACCCTGCGTGCCGCCTTGCCTGCACACATTCCTTTAACGGGCAAAATGCGTTTAGGTTTTGAAGACAAAACGCTGGCACTGGAAAACGCCCAAGCGATTGCTGAAGGCGGCGCGTGCGGTTTAACCGTTCATGCGCGCACTAAAGTCGAAGGCTACGAGCCGCCTGCACACTGGACTTGGGTGCGCAAAATTGCCGATGCCGTCAATATTCCCGTAACCGCCAACGGCGATGTGTTTACGCTCAACGATTTTCGCGAAATTGTCGCCGTGAGTGGCTGCCAGCGCGTGATGATAGGGCGCGGCGCAGTGATGCGACCTGATTTAGCGAAACAAATCAAACAGTTTGCGCAAACAGGGCAAGCAGATGAAATGGCGTTTAGTGAAATCGCCGAATGGATACGGCTGTTTTTTGAACTGTGTGTGGAACGCGAATCGCAAAACAAATACCCTGTGGCACGTTTAAAACAATGGCTGGGTATGCTGAAAAAAGTCTATCCCGAAGCCGATGAAATGTTCAGCCAGCTGCGCACCTTAAAAGAAATAGATGAAGTACGCACCGTGTTGGCGCGGTTTTAACAGAAAGCCAAAAATAAGCTAAAAATAAACCCAAAATATAAACCTAAAGAGATGCCGTCTGCAGTTGAACCCAAACGCAGACGGCATTTTCTTATCTAAAATTTACCAAAATTTTCAAAGGAGTATACTCCTTTTACTTGCTCTTGACATAGCAAGTAAAACAAATACTGCCGAACCTTCGCAATCTTGATTGCGAAAAGCTGCTTTATATAAGCAGGCATTTTATTTCTTTAGTTAATTGTTTATCTTCAAGTGCTGATATGAAACCTAAACTTGCCAAACCTTCCGTTGCTGAAGTCAATCATTATTTAGAAAAATGGCGTCAATCTCATTATGCTTTACAAGACAAAGCGATAAGAGAATTGTTGCTGGCTTTTCCCGATAATCAATCACTTAATGCGGTGTTGTTAAAAGCATCGGTTATCAACAATTTTTATTCTACGAATATTTTTGGCGTGAAAGCCATGGCAGAGCATATTGTTGCCATTGAAAATCTGGATGAACGCCTAAAAAACGGTGATGAAACTTTGATTGCAACCATGCAAGAAGTGAAATTCAAAGTAGATGATGAAGAAAAGACCAAGATTTTTTACTCTTTTGCAACCAAATATTGTTGTGAACACAACCCTGAAGGTTTTGTGATTTATGACAGCTTTGTGGATAAAGTGCTTTATGAGATGAATAAGATTTATCCTTTTGCACAATTCAAACGCACAGAATTAAAAGATTATAAAAAATTTAAAAGCGTATTATCCAAATTCCAACAGGCTTTCCACTTAACTCAATTTAGTTCAAGAGAAATCGACCGCTATTTGTGGTTATTGGGTAAAGATGTTTTTCCGCGTAAGCGTAAACGTAAATGATTTTTTAATTTAAATATAGGAATTGCTATGATTGCTATTAACGTAATTATATTATCTTTTTTGCTTCTTGTCGTATTGGCAATAGCTTCTGATATAGCCCAGAGAAGTATGCTGATATTTATTGTATCCATTATGGTGATGCCTGCTATTTTGTTTTTCTTTGCAAAATTATACAGTTGGATATTGATTGGTTTTTTTGATGCAAGCGAGATAGATGCAGATAAAATCGTATTGTATGGTCTGATGGCTTTTTCAGTGATGGCTGTTATAGGGATGTTTCTTCCTTCTTATAAGCATCAAACGAAAAGCGGAAAGGCGGATAGACGATATAAAGATAATCCTGATGAATCATTAGAGTTTCGTGGTTATACATTCTTTTTATTGCTTTGGGTGGCTTTGTTGGCATATCTGGATTACAAGTTTTTTAATTTTTTAATTGTTGTATCTTGATTACAAGCATTTTAATTTATTGTATAAGCAAGGAGTTTTTAATGAAAAAGAAACAAACGGTATTGGGTTTATTGACAGCCATGACGTTGTCTTTAGCGGCGATGTTGCCACAAGCGGCGGTGGCGGCGGATTGGACACCTGTGTTTGCCTATCTTGAAAAAGGCAAAAAAGGCGATGATGGTAAAATGCGTGGTAATTTGTTCAGTAGCGTTTTTCAATACAAAAAAATAAGCAAGGAAAATGTAGTTCTTCTACTGGTTGCAATATGCTGACTGCCAAAGCCAAAAAGGGAATTTATGCCATGCCTGCGCCTTATCGTGCGGATATGTTACCAGCCAAGTTGGGTGAAATGGGAATAAACAGTGCGTTTATTCCATTAAAAAATGCCACTTTATATGGTCATCGCATTACTGGCTTGAATTTTATTGAAGTCCCAGAGACAGATCATGTTGGATTTTGGGTGGATTTTGCACCGATGAGCGATGCACAATATCGTCAATTGGTTAAAAAAGTGCGTTTTAAGTTTGAGGAAAACCTTTGCGTTGAGCCTGGAGAAGTCGCTTACTTTGGAAAAGAAGATGATGGTCGTATTTTTTTGGCTGAGGTTTTGGGCTGTTGATTTTTTGCTAGATTTTAAAACCAAAATCCATGTTTGATGCGTAGTTTTGTTGATTAAAGGGCTGATTGTATCAGCCCTTTTTTCATGTCAATCATTTTGCTTATCAGCTATTTTCTTTCACTTATCCACAATTTTTTATTTTCATTGATTTTGACACTTGAACTTATCCACAATTTCCCTATATAGCGTGTTGTCGTGGTACACAAAACAACAAAACAGAAAGGGAAAAGATGAATTTTGAACAATTTACCGAACGATTTCGTTCGTTTTTGCTGGCGGCGGAGCAGGAGGCGCGAGCACGGCAGAATGGGCAAATTGATGTGTTGCATGTTTTGCAGACGGCATTGGCGGATGCGGATTTTCGGCGTTTGTTGCAATTGGCGGCTGGTGATGTGCAGCAATTGGGTGCAGCGGTGCAAAGCGAATTATCGCGTTTGCCGAAATTATCTGGGCAATTTCAGCTGGGCATGAGCCAAGAATTGTTTCAGGTTTTGCAAAAAGCGCAGGATTTGGCAAAGGCGGCTGGCGACAGTTTTGTGTCGGTGGAATGGCTGTTGTTGGGCATTTGGCAGGCACAAGGCAATGGGCAAAAAATTTTGAAAAATCATGGCTTTTCGGAAGCCAACATCAAACAGGCAATAGACAATATTCGTGGAGGACAAACCGTGAACCAAGAAAATGCGGAACAATTGCGCGATGCGCTGAAAAAATACACAACCGATTTAACCCAACGGGCGCGTGAGGGCAAATTAGACCCTGTGATTGGACGCGATGATGAAATTCGCCGCACTATTCAGGTTTTGCAAAGACGCACTAAAAACAATCCTGTGTTAATCGGCGAACCTGGCGTTGGCAAAACGGCGATTGCGGAAGGTTTGGCGCAGCGGATTGTGAACGATGAAGTGCCTGAAACTTTGCGTGGTAAACGTTTGTTGGTGTTGGATTTGGCGGCGTTGATTGCGGGGGCGAAATACCGCGGCGAGTTTGAAGAACGTTTGAAAGCGGTGTTGAATGAGTTGGCACAAGACGATGGCAATACTTTGATTTTTATTGATGAAATTCACACTTTAGTCGGCGCAGGCAAAAGCGATGGGGCGATGGATGCGGGCAATATGCTCAAACCTGCTTTGTCGCGCGGTGAATTGCATTGCTTGGGTGCAACCACTTTAGACGAATACCGTCAATACATTGAAAAAGATGCGGCGTTGGAGCGGCGTTTCCAAAAAGTGTTGGTGGACGAACCGAGCGTGGAAAGCACGATTGCGATTTTGCGTGGTTTGCAAGAGCGTTATGAGCTGCATCACGGCGTGGACATCACCGACCCTGCGATTGTGGCGGCGGCACAGTTGTCGCATCGCTATATCACCGACCGTTTTTTGCCAGATAAAGCCATTGATTTGATTGATGAAGCCGCCAGTCGCATCAAAATGGAATTGGATTCCAAACCCGAGCAAATGGACAAATTGGACAGACGTTTGATTCAGTTGCAAATGGAACAAATGCACTTGGCGAAGGAAAAAGACGAAGTCAGCCGTCAGCGTTTGGCGGATTTGGAAAACGAAATTCGTGCTTTGCAAAAAGAATATGCCGATTTGAACGAAATTTGGAAGCTGGAAAAAGCGGCATCTTTGGGCGCGGTGGAACTCAAAAAACAAATTGACGAAACCAAGTTTAAAGTGGAACAAGCCAAGCGAGCAGGCGATTTGGCTTTGGCTTCTAAACTGGAATACGGTCAATTGCCCGATTTGCAAGCCAAACTGCAGACGGCAGAGCAAAACCAACAAGCGCAAAGCAATCGTTTGTTCCGCACCCAAGTGGGCGTGGACGAGATTGCCGAAGTGGTGTCGCGGATTACGGGCATTCCTGTTGCGAAAATGTTGGCGGGCGAACGCGAAAAATTGCTGCAAATGGAAAACGTGTTGCATCAACGCGTGGTGGGGCAAAATGAGGCGGTGAGTGCGGTTGCCGATGCCATTCGTCGCAGCCGTTCGGGCTTAGCAGACCCAAATAAACCGTATGGCAGTTTCTTGTTTTTAGGGCCGACTGGCGTGGGCAAAACCGAGTTGTGCAAAACGCTGGCGAATTTCTTGTTTGACAGCGATGAACACTTAATCCGCATCGATATGTCGGAATACATGGAAAAACACAGCGTGGCACGCTTAATCGGCGCGCCTCCGGGGTATGTTGGCTACGAAGAGGGTGGCTATTTAACCGAGCAAGTGCGCCGCAAACCGTATAGCGTGATTTTGTTGGACGAAATTGAAAAAGCGCACCCCGATGTGTTCAATATTTTGCTGCAAGTATTGGACGATGGACGCTTAACCGATGGACAAGGGCGAACCGTGGATTTTCGCAATACCGTGGTGGTGATGACCAGCAACATCGGCAGCCAAAATCTGCAAAACTTGGCGAGCGATGCCAGCTACGACGCGATGAAAGCGAGCGTGATGGAAGATGTGAAAGCCTATTTCCGCCCCGAGCTGATTAACCGCATCGATGAAATCGTGGTGTTCCATGGCTTGCGTCAAGAACATATTCGCAACATCGCCAACATTCAGTTGGCACGTTTACGCGAACGTTTGGCGGCACAACAATACACGCTCAGCATCAGCGATGCCGCTTTGGATTATCTGGCACAAGCAGGTTTTGACCCTGTTTACGGCGCACGTCCGCTCAAACGTGCGATTCAAGCCGAGCTGGAAAACCCACTGGCACGCGCTTTGTTGGCAGGGCAATACGAGCCGAAAAGCGAGATTAGGGTAGACGCAAACCATGACGGTTTAAGTTTTGCCTAATCGCTTGAAATCATGTTAAAGGCATAAAGATGCCGTCTGCAGATTGAGAAAAACCTGCAGACGGCATTTTCTTGTTCAAATACCGAAAATTTACATCCCAAACATACGATTTAACTTGCTTTGCTGGTAAAATCCGCGACAATTTTTGTCTGAAAAACCGTGAAGAGAATATTATGCAAGTTAAAAACGAAGCCATGCTGATTACCTATTCCGACAGCTTGGGTAATAATTTGAAAGACTTAAAACACGTTTTGGAAAAACACCTGAAAGGCGTGATTGGCGGTGTGCATATTTTGCCGTTTTTCCCGTCTTCGGGCGACCGTGGCTTCGCGCCTATGGATTACACGAAAGTGGATTCGGCGTTTGGTGGTTGGGACGATGTGCAGGCGTTGGCGCAGGATTATTATTTGATGTTTGATTTTATGGTCAATCATATTTCCGCGCAATCGCCTTATTTTAAAGACTTTTTGGCGAAAAAAGATGAGTCAGAATACCGTGATTTGTTTATTCGTTACAAAGATTTTTGGAAAGACGAAGGCGGCGAACCCACTGAAGAACAAGTGGATTTAATCTACAAACGCAAACCACGCGCACCGTATCGCATTGCCGAATTTGCAGACGGCACGAGTGAAAAAGTGTGGTGCACGTTTGACGAGCAGCAAGTGGATTTGGACGTTACTACCCAAACCACCAAAAAATTCATTCGCGATAATTTGGAATTTTTGAGCAAACAGGGCGCGTCCATCATTCGCTTGGACGCGTTTGCCTACGCGAACAAACGCAAAGGCACGAATTGCTTTTTTGTTGAACCCGATATTTGGGAAACGCTGAAAGAGTGTACCGATGTGTTGGAAGCGCATCATGTTACGGTGCTGCCTGAAATCCACGAACACTACACCATTCAACTGAAAATCGCCGAACACGATTATTATGTGTATGATTTTGCTTTGCCGATGTTGGTGTTGCACACGCTGTTTAGCGGCAATGTGGACAGGCTGGTGAATTGGATGGAAATTTGTCCGCGC
Source organism: Neisseria sp. (assembly GCA_030531795.1). Classification (GTDB taxonomy): domain Bacteria; phylum Pseudomonadota; class Gammaproteobacteria; order Burkholderiales; family Neisseriaceae; genus Neisseria. The sequence continues at coordinate 42,464 of JAUNMN010000012.1, read as the reverse complement.
AAACAATTCACGACTTTAGACACGCATGACGGCATCGGCGTGGTGGACGTAAAAGATTTGATGACGGACGAGGAATGCGAAGCCACGCGCGAAGCCTTGTACGCACAAGGCGCAAACGTCAAGAAAAAATACAGCTCCGCCGAATACAATAATTTGGATATTTATCAAATCAATTGCACTTATTATTCGGCTTTGGGCAACAACGACCAAGCGTATCTATTGGCGCGTGTGTTGCAATGCTTCGCGCCTGGCATTCCGCAAATTTATTATGTGGGCTTGTTGGCTGGCGAAAACGACATTGAATTGCTGGAAAAAACCAAAGAAGGACGCAACATCAACCGCCATTACTACACTTTGGACGAAATTGACCAAACCGTGCAACGCCCAGTGGTGCAACAATTGTTCAATTTGCTGAAATTCCGCAACAGCAGCAAAGCGTTTGACGGCGCGTTCAGCGTGAAAGCGACTGGCACGAAATCATTGGAAATTGTGTGGGACAACAAAGACGCTGGTGTTTCTGCCAAATTGATTGCCAACACGGAAACGCGCACGTTCACCATTGTGGAATCCACAAACGGCGTGAGCAAAGAAATTATTTTATAAATTGTTTGTCAATCAAATTATTGAATGAACTAAACACGGCGATGCCGTCTGCAGTTTGAAAACAATTTCTGTGGCTTTATTCATGGAAGGTTTTCAGTTGCAGACGGCATTTTTGTGCTTTTGTTTCTTATTAAGAAACTATGTCTTTCATTTTTGGTTATTGTTTGCTTATTTGTGTTGGCATAAACTGCAAAACATCAAACGAAGCGCGTTCATCGCATCAAAATAGAAAGGAAACCCAATGAAAACTCCAGCTTTATTTATTGGTCATGGTAATCCGATGAATGTGTTAGAGCCAGACAATATTTTTAATCAGGGCATACGCGCGGTTGCTGCTAAATTGCCCAAGCCAAAAGCGATTTTGTGCATCTCGGCGCACTGGTTTGAGCCTGTTGCTGAAGTGGGCAGCGGCGAAAATCCCGAGCTGATTTATGATTTTTACGGTTTTCCGCAAGAATTGTATGAAGTGCAATATCCTGCTAAAGGTTCGCCAGAGTTGGCGAAAATCATTCAAGAGTTGGCAATAGATGAGCATATTCAACTCAATCCGCATCGAGGCTATGATCACGGAATGTGGACGGTTTTGAAGCATTTGTATCCTGATGCCGATGTGCCTGTGGTGCAGTTGAGTTTGGACAGCCGCAAATCGCCGCGTGAACATTTTGCTTTGGCGCAGAAGTTGGCGGTGTTGCGCGAGCAGGGCGTGATGATTGTGGGCAGCGGCGATATCGTACACAATTTGCGTTTGATGGATAGAGCGAATGTGGACACGCTGAACATCGCTTACGACTGGGCGGACGAGTTTCGTTTGCACATCAACAAAGCGATTGAAACGCAAGATGTGTCGGCTTTGGTGGATTTTGCAGCGTATGGCAGACCTGCGGAATTGTCGATTCCCACGCCCGAGCATTATTTGCCGTTGTTGTATGTGATGGCGGCGCGCGATGCGAACGACCAAATTGATTTGTTTAACGATTATATGGTTGGCGGCTCTTTGAGCATGACTTCGGTTTTATTAAGCTAATTCATTGATTATTTTATATTTAAGTAAACATATGCCGTCTGCAATATTCGCTGCAGACGGCATTTTTTTTGTGTGGCACAAAGTTGGCGATAAGGTTTTATGCTTGATAGTTCACCGAATCATCGCCGCTTTTTTTCTGAATAAATTCAATTTTGTAGCCATCAGGGTCTTCCACAAAAGCGATGACGGTTGTGCCGTGCTTCATCGGCCCAGCTTCGCGCACAACTTTACCACCTTTTTGTTTAACCAACTCGCAGGCGGCATAAGCATCGTCCACTTCAATTGCGATGTGTCCGTAGGCATTGCCCAAATCGTAGCTGCTGGTGTCCCAATTGTGGGTCAATTCCAAAACCGTGCTGTCGGCTTCTTCGCCATAGCCAACAAAAGCCAGCGTGAATTTGCCATCGGGATAATCTTTTTTACGCAGCAATTTCATGCCCAAAACATCTTGATAAAAGGCTAATGATTGCTCAAGATTGCCAACGCGTAACATGGTGTGCAACAGTCGCATGGTGTGTTTCCTTTCTATAGTTTTTAAAATTCAAAATGATATAGCCTTGCTTCGCTTCGCAGTACGATTTGTATGGTATTCGGCTTCGCGGCTTGCCTGATTTTAAATCTTTTTGGCGATTGGTTTGTTGAATGAAGGTTTTGCCAGCAGTATAGCGAGTAAAACGGTTTTTGGCACTCAATGGCGCGAGTTTTATCGAGTTTTGTGTTGGTTTATTTCAGATTAGGCGAATAGTAAACAGCGATTTGTTGTATTGTTTTATGCGATTTGCTGTGTTTTTGCAAAAAAATTGCTGGTTTTAGTCAATTTTCTGATTTTTGGCTATTGTCAGACGGTTTTGATTTGGTTATAAAGAAAATCTGTAATGTTTTATCAAATTTTAACGATTTCTTTGTAATTTATTTACAGATTTTTTGGTTTTTATTCACAGGAGACGAAGATGCGAATTGGCATACCAAGTGAATCTTTGGCAGGCGAAACGCGGGTGGCGGCAACGCCTGCGACGGTGGCTCAGTTGCAAAAACTGGGTTTTGAAGTGGCGGTGCAAAGCGGCGCAGGCGTGGCGGCTGGTTTGTTGGACGCGGCGTATCAGGAAGCAGGCGCAAGTGTGGTGTCGGCTGATGAAGCGTGGGCTTGTCCTTTGATTTATAAAGTGAATATGCCGTCTGCAGCTGAAGCGGAACGCTTACAAGCAGGGCAAACTTTGGTTAGCTTTTTGTCGCCTGCGCAAAATCCTGAATTGGTGCAACAATTAAACGATAAGAAAATCAATATGTTGGCAATGGATATGGTGCCACGTATTTCGCGCGCGCAGGCTTTGGATGCTTTGTCGTCGATGGCGAATATTTCGGGTTATCGCGCTGTGATTGAAGCGGCGAACGCGTTTGGGCGTTTTTTCACAGGGCAAATCACGGCTGCTGGCAAAGTGCCGCCTGCGCAGGTTTTGGTGATTGGTGCGGGCGTGGCTGGTTTGGCGGCGATTGGCACGGCGAACTCTTTGGGCGCGGTGGTGAAAGCGTTTGACACGCGTTTGGAAGTTGCCGAGCAAATCGAATCGATGGGCGGCAAATTTTTGAAATTGGATTTTCCACAAGAATCGGGCGGTTCGGGCGATGGTTATGCCAAAGTGATGAGCGAAGAGTTTATTGCGGCGGAAATGAAATTGTTTGCCGAACAAGCGCGTGAAGTGGACATCATCATCACAACCGCCGCGATTCCTGGCAAAACCGCGCCGATTTTGATTACTGCCGAAATGGTGGCGAGCATGAAAGCAGGTTCGGTGATTGTGGATTTGGCGGCGGCGACGGGCGGCAACTGCGAATTGACCCGCGCAGGCGAACTGTTTGTGAGCGACAACGGCGTGAAAATCATCGGTTACACCGATATGGCAAACCGTTTGGCTGGGCAATCGTCGCAACTTTATGCCACGAATTTGGTGAATTTGACCAAGCTGCTTTCGCCAAATAAAAACGGCGAAATTGAATTGAATTTTGACGATGTGATTATCCGCAATATGACGGTGGCACGCGATGGCGAAATCACGTTTCCGCCGCCTGCGATTCAGGTTTCGGCACAAAGTCAGCCAAGCCAGCAGGCAATGCCGTCTGCAACTGCCACGAAAGAAGCGAAAGTCGTGCCAACGTGGAAAAAACTGTTGCCTGCGATTATTGGCGCATTGCTGATTTTGTGGGTTGGCGCACTTGCTCCAGCGGCGTTTTTGAACCATTTCATCGTGTTCGTGTTGGCTTGCGTGATTGGCTATTATGTGGTGTGGAATGTGTCGCACTCTTTGCACACGCCGCTGATGTCGGTAACGAACGCGATTTCGGGCATTATTGTGGTGGGCGCGTTGCTGCAAATCGGGCAAGGCAATGCGGCGGTGTCGCTGTTGGCGTTTGTGGCGATTGTGTTGGCGAGCATCAATATTTTCGGCGGATTTTTTGTTACACGCCGTATGTTGAATATGTTCCGTAAGGGTTAAGGAGGGCGAAATGTCTCACGGATTGGTAACAGCGGCATACATTGTTGCAGCGATTTTATTTATTTTTTCTTTGGCTGGTTTGTCGCGTCAGGAAACGGCGAAACAAGGCTGCTACGCAGGTGTGGCAGGCATGGCGATTGCTTTGCTGGCAACGGTGTTCAGCGAACAAAGTTCTGGCGTGTTTTGGGTGTTGTTGGCGATGGCAATCGGCGCGTTTGTCGGCATCATCAAAGCGAAAAAAGTGGAAATGACCGAAATGCCCGAGTTAATCGCATTGCTGCACAGCTTTGTTGGTTTGGCGGCGGTGTTGGTGGGCTTTAACAGCTTTTTGGACGCTGGAAAAGTGTCGCCTGAAATGCACACAATTCACTTGATTGAAGTGTTTTTGGGCGTGTTCATCGGCGCGGTAACGTTCACAGGTTCAATCGTTGCTTTTGGCAAACTGAACGGCAAAATTTCCAGCAAACCTTTGCAGTTGCCACACAAACACAAACTCAATGCGGCGGCGTTAGTCGTGTCTTTGCTGTTGCTGTGGGCGTTTGTGGGTGCAGACGGCAGCTGGTTCGCGCTCATCATCATGACCGCCATTGCTTTGGCATTCGGTTGGCATTTGGTGGCATCTATCGGCGGCGCGGATATGCCTGTGGTGGTGTCTATGCTGAACTCGTATTCAGGCTGGGCGGCTGCCGCGGCTGGTTTTATGTTGGCAAACGATTTGCTGATTGTTACGGGTGCTTTGGTGGGCTCGAGCGGCGCGATTTTGTCTTATATTATGTGTAAGGCGATGAACCGTTCATTTGTGTCGGTGATTGCGGGCGGCTTTGGTGCAGACGGCACGAGTGCGGCTGCTGGCAGCGAAGAAGTGGGCGAGTATCGCGAAGTGCAGGCGACAGACGTGGCGCAAATGCTCAAAGGCGCAAGCAGCGTGATTATCACCCCAGGCTACGGCATGGCGGTGGCGCAAGCGCAATATCCCGTTGCCGAAATCACCGATTTATTACGCAAACAAGGTGTGGAGGTGCGTTTTGGCATACACCCAGTGGCAGGACGTTTACCTGGGCATATGAATGTGTTGCTTGCCGAAGCGAAAGTGCCGTATGACATCGTGTTGGAAATGGACGAAATCAACGACGATTTCGCTGAAACCGATGTGGTGTTGGTTATCGGCGCGAACGACACGGTAAACCCAGCCGCGCAAACCGACCCAAACAGCCCGATTGCAGGCATGCCTGTGTTGGAAGTGTGGAAAGCGAAAGAAGTGGTGGTGTTTAAGCGTTCAATGAACACAGGTTACGCTGGTGTGCAAAACCCATTGTTTTTCAATGAAAACAGCGTGATGTGTTTTGGCGACGCGAAAGCGAAAGTGGACGAAATTTTGGCGGCTTTGAAAGCCTAGTTCACGCCCGATAAATAAATTCAATAAACCGATGCCGTCTGCAGCTTATTTTGCAGACGGCATCACTGTTTTCTTGATTTAAGTCGTGTCAGCTTGAAATGAAAAGCGTATAATGCCGCCCCAGTTTAATCATAAAACAGATACAAAAACACAAACTGCCAACCAAAATCATAAGGAACGCCATCATGAGCGAGCAAGAACAGCCGCAAAATGCGCCCGAAACCGAAGCCAGTGCTGAAACAAATGCCAAGCCAGCCGCCAAAGCTGCGCCGAAAAAGCCAGCAGGCAAAGGGCAAGCCAAAGAACAAGTGATTACGCTTTATCAAAGCAGCAAACGCATTCACCCCAAAATGGCGCACGGACGTTTTGCCAAACTGCGCGTGCTGATGATTGCGATTACACAATTCGTGTTTTATGTGATTCCTTGGTTTATGTGGGGCGAGCGTCAAGCGGTTTTGTTTGACATTCCCAACCGCCATTTCTTTATTTTCGGTTTGTCGCTGGGCATCAATGACTTGATTTACATGGCATTGATTCTGATGATTGCCGCCTTTGGTTTGTTTTGGTGGACAACCATCGCAGGGCGTTTGTGGTGTGGCTATTCTTGCCCGCAAACGGTGTACACTGAAATCATGTTGTGGATAGACCATTTGGTTGAAGGCGACCGCAACAAACGTTTGAAATTAGACAAAGAACCGTGGAACGCACGCAAAATCCGCATCAAAACAATTAAATACATTTTGATTTTTGCGGTGTCGGCGTGGACAGGCATTACATTCGCAGGTTGGTTTGTGCCGATTCGCGAGTTTGTGCCCGATTTATTCAGCTTGAACGCAGGCATGGGCGCGATGTTTGCTGCCGCGTTTTATGGCTTCATGACTTGGTTGTTCGGGCATCAAATGCGTGAACAAGTGTGTTTGCACATGTGTCCGTATGCGCGTTTCCAAAGCGCGATGTTTGACAAAGACACTTTAGTGATTTCATACGACACCGAACGCGGCGAGCCACGCGGTGCGCGTAAAAAAACAGCAGAAAAAAGCGACAATCTGGGCGACTGCATCAATTGCACCATGTGTGTGCAAGTTTGCCCCGTTGGTATTGATATTCGCGACGGTTTGCAATACGAATGTATCGGTTGTGCCGCCTGCATCGATGCTTGCGATGAAATCATGGACAAAATGAATTATCCGCGCGGTTTGATTCGCTACACAACCGAAAGCGCGTTAAATCACGAATACGCCGACAAAGACATCAAAAAACGTTTGTTCCGTCCGCGTGTGATGGGTTATGGCGCGGTGTTGTTTGTGGCGGTGATTGCCTTACTGTGGGGCGTGAGTACGCGCGAAACCTTGCATGTGGACATCATCAAAGACCGTGGCGTGATGGTGCGCGAAAACAATCGCGGTTGGCTGGAAAATGCGTATAACTTGCGCATCATCAACAACAGCGAAAGCGAGCAAATCATCAATGCTAAAGTAACAGGTTTTGAAGAAATCGCGTTCACAGGTTTGCCTGCTGAAGGTTTGAAAGTGCCAGCGCGCGAAACGATTACCGTGCCTGTGCAGGTATCGACCATTCCTGAATACGCCGACAAAGGCAGCCATCCGATTGAATTTGAATTTATTTATCGTCAAGTCAATGAAGATGCCAGCCAAGCGCGTTCGCTGAAAGAAGAAGCATCATTTATCGGAGAATAAAACGTGCCTGAACAAGAAAAATCGCAACAAAAATCAAAAGTTTGGTATCGCGAACCTTGGCCATGGCTATTGATGGCAGGGCCTGCGATTGTGGTGGTTGCCGCGTTTTATACTTTTTATCTTGCCCAACAAAACGCAGTGGAGTTGGTGAGCGATGATTATTATAAAGACGGCAAACACATTGATTTGGATTTGAAACGCGACCGTGAAGCCGTGAAACGTAATATTCACGCGCAGGTTTTAATCAGCCCCGACAACAACGCTGCCAAAATTTTCATCAGCGGCAATTTTGACAGCAACACGCCGATGCGTTTGACTTTTTTACACCCTGCGAAAAAAGTGAACGACCAAAGCGTCGCGCTCAAAGCGGCAGACGCGCCCAAATCGGGCGACAAAACCGAATTTAGCGCGGTGTTCAAACCGCTTGCCGATGCCAAACACTGGTATGTGCGTTTGGAAGACGAAGCGAATCAGTGGCGTGTGGAAGATAAATGGATTGTTGGGCAAGGCAATGCCCTAAACTTGCAACCGCTCAAACGTTTGCAAGAAGAACAAAAACTCAATCAGCAAACACAATAAATCATGCCGTCTGCAGCACAACTGTTATGCTGCAGACGGCATTTTTTGGCTGTTTTGATGATAGAGATTAACGTTGCCATGTGCTAAAATGACGGGCGTTTTTGCACTCATGACCAAGCATTTTAGCCCGAAGAGTGAAGCAAGTTTTCGCTTGCACATTTTTGAACGAATGAATTATCTAGCCCCAAATCGCGAAGAGGAAAATATGGACGATTTAATTAAAGAAGCTGCGCTGCATTTTCACGAATACCCAACTCCAGGCAAAATTCAAGTTGCCCCAACCAAACCTTTAGGCACGCAATACGATTTGTCTTTGGCGTATTCGCCAGGTGTTGCCGCACCGTGTATGGAAATTCACGCCGACCCTTTAAACGCTTATCGCTACACCGCCAAAGGCAATTTGGTTGCCGTGATTTCCAACGGCACGGCGGTGTTGGGTTTGGGCAATATCGGCGCATTAGCGAGTAAGCCAGTGATGGAAGGTAAGGGCGTTTTGTTCAAAAAATTCGCTGGCATCGATGTGTTTGACATTGAAGTGAACGAAACTGACCCAGACAAATTAGTCGAAATCATCGCCGCTTTAGAACCGACTTTCGGCGGCATCAATTTGGAAGACATCAAAGCTCCAGAATGTTTCTACATCGAGAAAAAACTGCGTGAACGCTGCAATATTCCTGTGTTCCACGACGACCAACACGGCACGGCAATTTGTGCGGCTGCGGCGGTGTTGAACGCTTTGCGCGTTACCAACAAAAAAATTGAAGATGTGAAATTGGTTTGCTCGGGCGCAGGCGCGGCGGCGATTGCCTGCTTGGATTTGCTGGTGGCTTTGGGCATGAAAACCGAAAACATCACCGTGTGCGATTCTAAAGGTGTGATTTACCAAACGCGTGAAGACCGCGAACGCATGGACGAGAGCAAAATCCGTTATGCGATTGCCGACAATGGCAAACGCGTGTTAGCCGATGCAGTGGAAGGCACAGATATTTTCTTGGGTTTGTCTAGCGCAAACGTGTTAAGCACCGATATGCTCAAAACCATGAACGAGCAACCGATTGTGTTTGCTTTGGCGAATCCGCAACCTGAAATTTGGCCGCCTGAAGCAAAAGCGGCGCGTCCTGATGTGATTATCGGCACAGGTCGTTCGGACTTCCCGAACCAAGTGAACAATGTGTTGTGCTTCCCGTTCATTTTCCGTGGCGCGTTGGACGTGGGCGCAACCACGATTAACGAAGAAATGAAATTGGCGTGCGTGCGCGCGATTGCCGATTTGGCGATGGCGGAATCGAGTGCTGAAGTGGCGGGTGCATACGAAGATGCGGATTTGACTTTTGGTGCGGAATACTTGATTCCAAAACCGTTTGACCCGCGTTTGATTGCCAAAATCGCACCAGCAGTAGCGCAGGCGGCAATGGATTCAGGCGTGGCAACGCGTCCGATTCACGACATGGAAGCCTATGTTGAAAAACTGACTTCGTTCATCTACAAAACCAGCTTGTTCATGCGCCCTGTGTTTAACCAAGCGCGTAAAGACGTGAAACGCATTGTATTGACCGAAGGCGAAGACGAACGCATTTTGCACGCAGCACAACAAGTGGTAACGCAAAAATTGGCGTTCCCGATTTTGGTGGGCGATGCAGCTTTGATTCAAGAACGTTTGCAAAGCCAAGGTTTAACCATTCAAGCAGGCAAAGATTTTGAGTTGGTGGACATCAATCAAAATCCCTATTTTGAAGCCAGCTGGCAAGAATATCATCGCTTGCGCGCGCGTAAGGGCGTAACTCAAGAGATGGCGCGTCGCCGCTTGAAAGCAAACAGCACTTTGGTGGGTGCATTGATGGTGCGTTTGGGTCATGCCGACGGTTTGGTGTGCGGCACGATGGGACGTTTCCACGACCACTTCGCGATTATGGAAGAAGTGATTGGCTACAATAACGCTGAAAAAGAAGCGTTTGCGATGAATGCCTTGATTTCCAACAAAGGCAATTTCTTCATCGCCGACACCTACATCAACGAAGACCCAACCGCCGAACAGCTGGCAAAAGGCACGATTATGTGTGCCAAAGAAATGCAGCGTTTTGGCATCAAGCCAAAAGCGGCTTTAGTTGCCAACTCAAACTACGGTTCGCGCAACGATAAAGACGCAAGCAAAATGCAACAGGCGTTGGAGATGATTCGCCAAGCTGCGCCAGAGTTGGAAATCGACGGCGAAATGCAAGCTGATGTGGCGTTGGACGAAGAATTGCGTAAGAGCATTTTCCCTGAAACTACATTGAGCGGCGCGGCGAATTTGTTGGTGATGCCCAACGTGGAAGCGGCAAACATCAGCTACAATTTATTGCGCGTGAACGCGACCAACGGCATCACGGTTGGCCCGATTTTGATGGGCATGGCGAAACCTGTTCACATCGTTACGCCGATTTCAACTGTGCGCCGCATTGTGAACATGATTGCTTTGGCGGCGGTGGATGCGCAACGTCAATAATTTTTCTTGTTAAAACAATGATTTGATGTTTTGATGCCGTCTGCAGGACGAGATTCTGCAGACGGCATCGTTTTGTTTGGCAAACTGAAAACGTGTGCTGAAAAAGTTAAAAAGGGTAAAGCTGAACGCTTAAAGCGAAAAATCGGCGTGGCTCGTTTTACAATACGCGTTTTGCGTGCGGCTGATGAAACCATGCCGCCGCTTGTGTTTTCAGCAAAGGGTTTGAAGATGACTTGTCCGATTTGTGCGGCACACAATGAAACCATTTTATGCCAAAGTAATCACTGGCGCGTGATTGCGGTGAACGACGACCCAAACGCGCCCGCGTTTTGTCGCGTGATTTGGCAGGCGCACGTTGCCGAAATGACCGATTTATCGCCAGCCGAGCGCGATGAGTTGATGAATGTGGTGTATCAAGTGGAAGCCGCGATGCGACAGGTTTTGCAGCCGACCAAAATCAATTTGGCGAGTTTGGGCAATGTTGTGCCGCATTTGCACTGGCATGTGATTGCGCGTTTCGCCGATGATGCCTGTTTTCCCGCACCGATTTGGGCGGCGGCACAACGCGAAGCGCATTTGAAGTTGCCTGAAAACTGGCAAGCGCAAGTGCAAGCGATTTTGGCGGCGAATTTGAATATCAATTTAAACCATTGATAAAATAAAGATAATCTGCAGACGGCATGCCGTCTGCGTTTGGCACAAAAAGGAACATCATGCAAAAAATATGGACACGCCGCGGCGTATTGAAGGGCGGTTTGACAGGAATGGGCGCGAGCGTGTTGGCGGCGTGTGGCAGCAGCCAGCCAGCCAAGCCAACCGTGCGCGTACAACAATCAGCAAATCGAGGGCAAAACATGACATCAAGCAACACTCAATCTTCGGGCAACACCGCGTTGCGCGTGATTGCTTCATCGGGTTTTGGCACCGACCCAAGTCGCGTGGAGTTGGCGACCAGTCGCTTGAGTATGGCGGGTTTTGCCGTGAGCAACCAACACGCAGGCTATCGCCGTTATCAGCGTTTTGCAGGTACCGATGCTGAACGCATTGCCGATTTGCAAGATGTGGCGACTGGACGCGTGGCAACCCCAAAAGTGATTATGGGCTATCGCGGTGGCTATGGTGCACAACGTCTGTTGCCACACATTGATTTCGCGTCTTTGGGCGCGCGTATGCGCGAACATGGCACGCTGTTTTTCGGTTTTAGCGACGTGTGCGCCTTGCAACTGGCTTTGCTTGCCAAAGGCAATATGTTGAGTTTTGCAGGGCCGATGGTGTACAGCGAATTTGGCAAACCGCAACCGAGCGCGTACACCATGGATGCTTTTATTTCTGGCACAACCAACGCGCAAAACACCATTTATGTGCCGAGCATTCAGCGTGGCGACGTGCGCGCCGAAGGCACGTTGTGGGGCGGCAATTTGAGCGTGTTGGCGGCACTGGTTGGCACGCCGTATTTCCCGAATATTGCAGGCGGCATCTTGTTTTTAGAAGATGTCGGCGAGCAGCCGTATCGCATTGAACGAATGCTGCAAACCTTGTTGTTGGCAGGCGTATTGCAAAAGCAGCAAGCGATTGTGTTGGGCGATTTCCGCATGGGCACGATACGCGATGTTTACGACAGCAGCTACGACTTTAATGCCGTTGTGAACATCATCAGCCGCGCCGCGCGCGTGCCTGTTTTAACAGGTTTTCCGTTTGGACACATCACCAACAAAGCAACGTTTCCACTCGGTGCGCATGCCAAAATCAGCGCAACCAGCGACGGCGGCTACAGCGTGCAATTCAGTCAATATCCAACGCTGAACGCGCAACGTTTAAACTTGGACAGCTTGCGTGTCAGCAACGGCTACGCGCCTGTGAACATGGAAGAAAACAGCGATTTTTAAAACCGATTTGGCAAACGATTTGGGCGAGAGCAAGCTGAATGTGTGGCGAGCCGAAAGGTCAAATCGCAAGTGAAAATGTAAAGCTGAACTTACCCGAACAGCAAATCGTTTGCCATATTTTGTATGTCAAACGGTTTAGTCAAAAAAGATGCCGTCTGCAATCAAACTGCAGACGGCATCTTTATTTAAGCATTTGTTTTATTGTGTTATCACAAGGTTTTATCGACATTATTTCGGACGGCGGAACGTGTCGTGGCAGGCTTTGCAGCTCGCGCCCACTTCGCCATAAGCGGTTTTGATTTCCGCCAAATTGCCCGTTTGCGCCGCTTGATTCAAACCTTCAACCGCCGCCAAAAACTTATCTTGTTCCGCTTTAAATTCCGCGCTTTTTTCCCAAATCACAGGCAAAGCATCGCCGTTGCCATTCGGGTCGTTCTGGAAAAAGGCAAACGGTTTTTGCGCGTTTGTCGCAAAAGTTGCCGCCGCCGCTTTGAATTTTTCCGCGTCAAACGCTTCATCGCCTTTCACCATTTTGCCCATGCTGGCAAATTCAGGCATCATGCTTTTGAACGCAGTGGTGCGGTTTTCCGAAATTTCGCCTTTGCCTGCCGCCGCGCCGCCGCCAGCACCGCCACAAGCCGCCAAACTCAAAGCTAAAGCCATGCTGGCAAAGAAAGTTTTTGTATTCATTTGGTGTTCCTTAATTTTGATTTTTGAATTTGAATAAAATCGCGTATGATACCCGAAAAATTGTTAATTTTTGCAAGGATAGAAAATGGCTATTTTGATTACAGGTGCTTCGGCAGGTTTTGGACGCGCAATGTGCGAACAATTTGTGCGTGCGGGTTATAAAGTTATCGGTGCGGCGCGCCGTTTGGAGCGTTTGCAAGAAATGCAAGGCGAGTTGGGCGCGAGTTTTTATCCTTTACAAATGGATTTGAGCCAAACCGCTTCCATTCAAAATGCCTTGCAAACCTTGCCCGAAGAGTTTGCCCAAATCGATGCTTTGATTAACAACGGCGGTTTGGCTTTAGGTTTGGATAGCGCAGACAAAGCCGATTTTGCCGACTGGGAAACCATGATTCAAACCAACGTTTTGGGTCTGACTTATTTAACCCACCAAGTTTTGCCACAAATGGTCGCGCGCGGCGACGGCTACATCATCAATTTGGGTTCAATCGCAGGCACTTATCCTTATCCAGGTGGCAATGTTTACGGCGCGAGCAAAGCGTTTGTGCGTCAATTTTCCCTGAATTTACGCGCCGATTTGCATGGCACAGGCGTGCGCGTGAGCAATATTGAGCCAGGTTTATGCGGCGGCACCGAATTTTCGCAAGTGCGTTTCAAAGGCGACGAAGAACGCGCGAATCAATTGTATGCAAACACCGAATTTTTAAGCGCGGACGACGTGGCAGAAACGGTTTTGTGGCTGTATCAACGCCCCAAACATGTGAATGTGAACGCAGTTGAACTCATGCCCGTGAGCCAGTCATTTGGCGCATTGCCCGTGCATCGCGTCGCACCAACAACTCAAACTGAAGTGGCATTTGAAAAACAAAGCATGTCTTTGTTCCAAAAGATTAAAAGCTGGTTTAAGTAAGGTTTGGAGTGGGCTTAAATTAGATTTAAATCTGATTTTAATAAGATTTAAAAACAGCAAATGCCGTCTGCAGATTGAGTTTGCAGACGGCATAATTATTTTAGAGCAAGCACTTGTTTTTTTTTTTTTTTTCAATACAATGCCTTATTTGTTAAATCTGAAAAAGATTTGCAAGATTTTGTATTGAATAGGAGAAAAATCATGTCTATGTTGAAAACCACGATGGTGTGTGCAATCGCGCTTGCTTTATCTGCTTGTGCAACCGAATCTTCGCGTAGTTTGGAAGTGGCGAAAGTAGCTTCATACAATACGCAATATCATGGCGTGCGTACTGCCATTTCTATTGGCAGTTTTAATAATCAATCTAGCTTTCAAAAAGGTGTGTTTTCTGATGGTGAAGACCGTTTAGGTAGCCAAGCAAAAACCATCTTGACCACTCATTTACAACAAACCAATCGTTTTAATGTTTTAAACCGTACCAATTTGAGCGCATTGAAACAGGAAGCAGGTATTTCTGGTAAAGCGCAAAATTTGAAAGGCGCAAATTATGTGATTACAGGTGATGTAACCGAATTCGGTCGTAAAGATGTGGGAGACCATCAATTATTTGGCATTTTGGGACGCGGCAAATCGCAAATTGCTTATGCTAAAGTGGCTTTAAATGTCGTGAATGTGAACACTTCTGAAATCGTTTATTCAACACAAGGCGCGGGAGAATATGCACTTTCTAACCGTGAAATCATTGGTTTTGGTGGTAGCGCTGGTTACGATTCAACTTTAAATGGCAAAGTTTTGGATTTGGCAATTCGTGAAGCCGTGAATCATTTGGTGCAAGCGGTAGACAGCGGTGCGTGGCAAGCGAAATAAAGGGGAACTTATGAAGAAAGCAAGCTTCACACCGGTGCTATTGTCAGTAATTGCGCTGGCACTGGGTGCGTGTGCGCAAGCACCTAAAACTTTGTATCACTGGCAAGGCTATAATCAAACGGTTTACGAACGTCTGCAAAATGATGGCAGTAGTTTGGGTGAGCAAATTGATAAAATGGAACAATATTTTGTTCAAGCTCGAGACAAGCAATTGGCTGTTGCACCTGGCGCACATGCGCATATGGGTTTGTTGTTGGTTGATGCAGGACAAATTGATGCAGCTCATCTTCAATTTGAACAAGAAAAGCGCTTATTTCCTGAATCTAGTACGTTTATGGATTTCTTGTTAAAGCGTAAAGAAAAGGGAGAGAAAAAGTGAAGCTATTGAAACTTTTGTTGCCAACGGTGCTTGTTTTTTCTTTAAGTGCTTGTCAAGTTGCACGAGTAACCCCTTATGATTACACGGCGTTTAAGGAAAGCAAACCTAAATCTATTTTGGTTTTACCGCCGCTAAATGAGTCGCCAGAAGTGAATGCGACTTGGGGAATGTTGAGCGCAACAACTTATCCACTTTCAGAAGCAGGCTATTACGTTTTCCCTGTTGCGGCAACAACAGAGACCTTTAAGCAAAATGGTTTAACGAATGCTGCTGATATTCATGAAGTTAAATTGGAAAAATTGCGTGAGATTTTTGGCAATGATGCTGTTTTGTATATTACAGTTAAGGATTACGGAACAAAATATCAAGTTATTCAGAGCATTACCAGTGTAGCAGCGGAAGCAAAATTGCTCGATGCGCGCACAGGAAAAGAACTGTGGAAAGGCATGGTTTATGTTGATGATGCGGCGGAGAAAGGAAGCGGTAGCTTGTTGGCAATGTTACTCACTGCTGTCATTGAACAAATAGCAGGTACATTGAGTGATAAAGGTTATGCTATGGCACAAAGAGCGGGTGTTGAATTGCTTTCTCCTGCTAGAGTAAATGGCATTTTACCTGGACCGAGAATGCCACAAGTTACGCAACAGCCATAACATGGTTTATTGAGAAAATGATAAAGAATGCCGTCTGCAGATTGAATGTGCAGACGGCATTTGTTTTGATTTTTTTATTTCATTAGCTTATTTGAAAAAACGTTCATTCAGCTAACAAACCGCGCCAGCGTTGGATTTGGTGGCGAACTTGTTCGGGAGCAGTGCCACCCAAATGGTTGCGGGCATTGAGGCTGCCTTCTGGTGTTAATACTTGGTACACGTCTTCGGCGATTAAGTCGGAAAACTGTTGCAAATCCGCTAAAGCCAGTTCGCTCAAATCCACGCCTTTGCCGTCTGCATGACGTACCGCCAAAGCCACCACTTCATGTGAATCGCGAAACGGCATGCCTTTTTTCACCAAATAGTCCGCCAAATCGGTTGCCGTGGCAAAACCTTGCATTACTGCTGCGCGCATATTTTCTGCTTTCACGCGCACGCCACGCATCATGTCGGCATAAATGCGCAAGGTGTCGATGAGTGTGTCCACCGTGTCAAACAAAGGTTCTTTGTCTTCTTGATTGTCTTTGTTGTAGGCAAGCGGTTGCGATTTCATCAGCGTGAGCAAACCCATTAAATGCCCAATCACGCGTCCAGATTTGCCGCGCACAAGTTCAGGCACATCGGGATTTTTCTTTTGCGGCATGATAGACGAACCCGTGCAGAAGCGGTCTGCGATGTCAATAAAGCCAAAACGCGGACTCATCCATAAAATCAATTCTTCACTCAAACGACTTAAATGCACCATCACTAAAGACGCGGCGGCGGTGAACTCAATCGCAAAATCGCGGTCGGAAACCGCGTCTAAAGAGTTTTGGCAGATTTGTTCAAAGTTCAATAAACGGGCAGTGGTTTCACGTTGAATCGGGTAGGTTGTGCCAGCCAACGCCGCCGCACCCAAAGGCATGCGATTAACACGTTTGCGGCAATCGACCATGCGTTCAAAATCGCGTCCCAGCATTTCCACATAAGCCAACATATGATGGGCAAAGCTAACAGGTTGCGCCACTTGCAAATGGGTAAACCCTGGCATCACCACGTTCACATTTTCTGCCGCCAAATCAAGCAATGCCGTCTGCAAGTTGCGAATCAAACCTTGAATCACGGTAATTTCATCGCGCAACCACAAACGAATATCGGTTGCCACTTGGTCATTTCGGCTGCGTCCCGTGTGCAAACGTTTGCCCGCGTCGCCGATTTTGTCGGTTAAACGGCGTTCAATGTTCATGTGAACGTCTTCCAAATCCAGCGACCAAATGAATTTGCCGTCTGCAATTTCCGTCAAAATTTCCGCCATGCCTTGTTGAATGGCGTTCAAATCTTCCTCAGACAATACGCCAGCTTCATGCAACATCTGGGCGTGCGCCAAAGAACCTTGAATGTCCCACTGGGCAAGGCGTTTATCAAAATCCACTGAACCCGTGTATTTTTTCACCAACTCGCTCACAGGTTCGTTAAAACGACCCGACCATGTTTTTTGTTCGCTCATGTTTTCTGTCCTTATTGCATTTGAAATATTGTTTATATGTGAATGATATGATTTTAATGAATGCCCAACCGTCCGAAAAATGGCGGCTGATAAAAGCAAAATTTGCTGGCTATTGTAGACGTTTTTCGCGACATCGACAAACCACAAACGCGATGCCGTCTGCAAAAATAGTGGAAAAGGTTGGCGCGAATTTTGGGCGATTTGCGTATGTGTTTTTGAGATAAAAAGTGAGCGAAGCATGTGAACGGAAACGAAAAAAGCACACCGAAGTGTGCTGTTCTGTTGTGCCGAAAGTGGCGATTTAGCGTGCTGACGCGGTTTGCGTGGGCAAGTTGTTTTCGGGAACTTTGCTGCCGTGAAACGCACGTTTTGCTGCTTGGAATACGCTTTGTCTTCTGCGATGTTGCATCATCAAATCCTTTCTTGTTTTTGTTGTTTGATGTCGTGAGAAGTGCGCAGTATGCCTGTGTTTGGCGGTTTTGGGTAAACCTTTACCTGATTAAACCTTTGTTAATAAATGATAAGTTTTTAAACCCAAAGCCACAGCCACACGCGGCGACCTTCGCTTTGCAAAATCAAATAAGTGCGACAAGCGGCAGCGCTGTTCATGCTTTCCAGTGCGATGCCGTCTGCAGCCAGCTCGGCAACGATTTTGGGGTGTATGAAAACCTGTTTTTCACCCGTGCCAACAATGATGATTTCGGGGGCGTTGCCGTCTTGTCCTGAGCCTGTCGAAGCGGTTGCAGCGATGATGTTTTGAAACGATGCGGCGGTGAGTTGTTGCGGCGTGCTTTCGCTAATCGGACGGCAACCGCTGTCGGTGATGATTTGCGGCGTGGTGTAGCTTTGTTCTTGAAACCTTAATTCGCCTGTTTGGTAGGCGATGTTGTGTGGCGTGTGTTCTTCAAAATTCATGGGTGGTTTTCCTTGGCAGTGATTCGGCGCGATGCCGTCTGCGATTGTGTTTTTCTATAATTATCAGGTGCAAAAAACTGGATTTTCGGGTAGGATAGGCGGTTTTGAAAATCGGCAGTTTAACCGATTTGGAATAGACTAAACAAGCCAAACTTCGCGTACGATGGCTGCGCGTTTGGCGGGTAACTCAATGAAGGATGTGGCTTTATGCAAGCAGTGAATATTGGTATTTTGGGTTTGGGGACAGTTGGCGGCGGCACGGCGCGTGTGTTGCAAGACAATGCGGCGGAAATCAGTCGCCGTTTGGGCAGAGAAGTGCGTGTGTCGGCGGTGTGCGATTCCAGCGAAGAAAAAGCACGCCGTTTAGCACCAAACGCGACTTTTGTGAAAGACCCGTTTGAGTTGGTGCAACGCGAAGATGTGGATGTGGTGGTGGAATTGTTTGGCGGCACAGGCGTGGCGAAAGATGCGGTGTTGAAAGCGATTGAACACGGCAAACACGTGGTTACTGCCAACAAAAAACTGCTCGCCGAGTATGGCAATGAGGTGTTTGCACTGGCAGAACAAAAAAATGTGATGGTGCATTTTGAAGCGGCGGTTGCAGGCGGTATTCCGATTATCAAAGCCTTGCGTGAAGGTTTGGCGGCAAACAATATTCGTTCGATTGCGGGCATCATCAATGGTACGAGCAATTTCATTTTGACCCAAATGCGTGAACACGGCAGCGCCTTTGCTGATGTATTGAAACAGGCACAGGAATTGGGTTACGCCGAAGCCGACCCAACTTTTGACATTGAAGGACACGACGCAGGTCATAAAATCACGATTATGTCGTCTTTGGCGTTTGGCACGCCGATGAATTTCAATGCTTGTTACTTGGAAGGCATCAGCAAATTAGAAAGCCGCGACATCAAATACGCCGAAGAATTGGGCTATCGCATCAAATTATTGGGCATCACCCGTAAAACCGATAAAGGCATCGAGTTGCGTGTCCACCCAACTTTAATCCCTGAATGCCGTCTGCTGGCGAATGTGAACGGCGTGATGAACGCGGTGCGCGTGCAAGCCGATATGGTGGGCGAAACCTTGTATTACGGCCCTGGTGCAGGAGCGTTGCCAACCGCCAGCGCGGTGGTTGCCGACATCGTGGACATCAGTCGCTTGATTACCGCCGAATCAAATCATCGTGTGCCACATTTGGCGTTCCAAGCACACGCTGTGAAAGAGCAAAACATCTTGCCGATGGACGAAATCACCAGCAGCTATTATTTGCGTGTGCAAGTGGCGGACAAAGCAGGCGTGTTGGGCAAAATCGCCAGCTTGTTGGCAGAGCAAGGCGTGTCAATTGAAGCACTGATTCAAAAAGGCGTGTTGGACGGCGGCAATGCCGAAATCGTGATTTTGACCCACAGCACCGTGGAAAAACACATCAAATCAGCGATTGCCGCGATGGAACAATTAGACAGCGTCAGCGCGCCTGTGGTGATGATTCGCATGGAGAGCTTGAATGGCTGATGACAAACAGCCAGCCGAGCTGGAAAACGCCGAACAAAGCGAGCAAAAACGCAAAAGCAAAGCTAAAATCCGTACCATACGTCTGTGGCTTTGGGTGATTGCTTTGCTGTTTGCGGGCGTGTTTTTCCTGTCGCAATGTGCCATGACCAAACCACAATTCAAAGCGAAAGCGGTGGAGTCGTGCATCAAAAATGTGCCCTTTGCCGAAAAATGGCAAAACGACATGAAAAACGCAGGTTTGAACGCCAGCGATGAAAAACACATCGCCGATTATTGCTTGTGTATGTGGGAAAAACCGCTGGACAAGTTGAACCCGAAACAAATCGAGTCGTTCAGCTCATTAAGCCCACAAGAACAGCTGGATTTGCTTGGCGGCGCGGCGGCGTTTGAAGCACGTGACAAGCAATGCGTGGCGGATTTGAAGAAGTCTTAATGTCTTGATTATTTTGAAATGATGCCGTCTGCAACCGAACTGCAGACGGCATTTTTGTGTCTACGCTAACACAAATTTTATTTCTTTGCGCACCGCCAAACTGTCGGCGATGTGATTCGGTGCGTCTTCAGCAAATGCCACATTCAAAGCGCATTCCATTTGCAATAAATGCGCAGGCAAATTGCCATGTAAACGTAAGCGGATTTTGGCGAGGCTAAATGGCAAGTTATGTTGTTTGGCAAAGGCTTGGGCGCGTTGGTTTGCCGTCTGCAATGTGGCTTGTTGTTTGATGTCCAAGTAAAACACACGCGCTTGTAATACCAAAATACGCGCTGCCAACCAGTCGGCTTCGTCAGCAAAAATCTGTGGGCTAGGTGCATCAAAACGATGACGCGCGGCGGCAATCAATAGGGCGGTGGTGCGGATTTGGGGCAATAAAGATTCGGCGATTAAATGCTGATGCGAGCTGGGCTGGGCGTTTGCCAGTAAATCGGGGCGATGGGCATTGCCGTCGCACAATAAAACGCAAGTGCTCAATTGCGCGTGTTGGTTTGGTTTGGGTAAAGAAGCGGTTTGCATGAAAATCTCCTAAATGAATACTGTTGTTAGGCGACTTCACGAAAACAAGGAAATGAAAAAAGCCGCCTAAATGTTCGGGCGGCTTTTTCGCTGATTCTGTACGATTTACGCAGACGCGAAAAGATACCGCTCGTTTGAGCGATACCAATAAAAATAAACGGCGTTGCGTAAAGTTTGCATCATCATCTCGTATCAAGGAAAAAATGAACTGAATTAATGTTTTTATTAATTCAGTTATAACAATGTTGTGCATTCTAAAAGAGAAAGTCTAAAAGCGTCAAGAGCCAATTTACAAAAGCCAAAATCATGGCAATAAATTGGTACAAACCCTCCATTACTCGCCCCACTTGAGCATAAGATTGTGTGGAATACGCAGTTGGTCTAATATTCTGCCAACCACAAAATCAATCAAATCCTGCATGGTTTGCGGATGATGATAAAACCCAGGGGAAGGCGGCAAAATAATCGCGCCTAATTCGGATAGAGTGAGCAAATTTTTGAGATGCAAACTGGAAAACGGTGCTTCGCGCGGAACGATAATCAAAGGGCGACGCTCTTTAATCGCCACATCGGCAGCGCGTTCGATTAAATGGTCGGACGTGCCGTGGGCAATCGCTGCAACCACGCCCATGCTGGCTGGGCAAATAATCATCGCATCTGCTGGGTTTGTGCCTGATGCTGGCGGTGCAAACCATTCGTCTTTGCCAAAAACGCGTAATTGTTTCCTATCTACTTGAAAACGTTCATGAAAATATTCTTGGCAAGCGGCAGGCGAGCTGGGTAAATGCAAATTGCATTCTTGTTGTGCCACGATTTGTGCCGCCTGCGAATAGAGCAGCCACACGGTTTTGCCGCTTTGCAGCAGGCATTCGAGCAGGCGCAAACCGTAGGGCAAACCCGATGCGCCAGTGAAAGCGAGTGCAACGGTTTGGATATTCATTTTGCTTCTTTCTGTTGAATTTTGGCGGCAACTGGGCAATCGGCATCGTGCGCACCAGCCAAATAGCCTGTACTCATCAAAAATTCGCCAACAATTTCGCCGCCCACAAATTGAAAATGCTGTTTGAATAATTTAAGCCATTGATTTTTATCGTAGTGTTTGTGTTGGTCTAACCAGTTTTTGAAACTACCAAACGTTTTTTGTAAACCCAAAATCACTTGGGCATTGTGTATCGCCGCTTGAATTTTCAGGCGATTGCGGATAATGCCTGCATCGTTTTTCAGTCGTTCCACATCGTGTTCATCAAACGCCGCCACTTTGGCGATGTCAAAATCGGCATACGCCGCGTCAAACGCCTGTTCTTTCTTTAAAATCAAAGTCCAACTCAAACCTGCTTGATTGATTTCCAACACCAAACGCTTAAACAATTCGCGGTCGTCATCCACGGCAAAACCGTAAACGCAGTCGTGATAATGTTTGTTGGGGTCGCTGCTGTTGCTGGGCAGAGCGTTGGCAAATTGACAGTAAGTCATGCAAACGCTCCGAAATAGTAGGCGATGTAAACTGCTAGTAAAATCAATGGAATAAACAGCCATGCCGTCTGCAGTTTGAGCGTGTGTTCGCCACGCAAATGATGGGCGATGATGGCGAACACAATCCATTTGAACAAAAATGCACATTCACACGCGAGAATGATGCCGTAAATCAAAAAGGTGCTGCTGCCTGCTTCGGCTGGATTGAGTGCGAAGAAAATCGCGGTAAACAGTGGCAATAAACACACCACTAAAGCACGGATGAGCAAGGTTTTATTCATGATGTTTGCCTTTTGTGTCGTCATTTTGCTTAAACAGATGCTGCCAGATTTCGCTTTGCCGCATGGTTTGTATTCGGCTATGAAAAATGAGCGAGATGCCGTCTGCGTCTTATTTACGCTGCAGGCGGCATCACGTTGGAAAAAACTTAATCTGTGCCACGGGCGCGGTTTTTGTGGAATTGCGCTTGCCAGTCGGCGAACTTGCCCGCTTCAATCGCATCACGCATTTCTTGCATAATCACTTGATAAAAATGCAGATTATGAATCGTGTTCAGTTGTGCGCCCAAAATTTCGCCTGCTTTGTGCAAGTGATACAAATACGCACGACTGAAATTCTGGCAAGCGTAGCAAGTGCAACTTTCGTCCAGCGGACGTTTGTCTTGTTTGTGTTTGGCATTTTTGATTTTGATGTCGCCAAAACGGGTAAACAGCCAGCCATTGCGGGCGTTGCGCGTCGGCATCACGCAGTCAAACATATCGATGCCATGTGCCACGCCGTAAACCAAATCTTCGGGCGTACCCACGCCCATTAAATAATGCGGTTTGTGCGCTGGCAAAATCGGACCGACCGCACGCAACATTCGATACATTTCGGGTTTCGGTTCGCCCACCGACAAACCGCCGATTGCCAAACCAGGGAAATCAAATTCTTCCAAACCGCGCAAAGATTCTTCGCGCAAATCTTCATACATCGCGCCTTGTACAATGCCAAAGAGGGCGTTGGGATTGCGCAACTCTTCAAACGCTTTTTTGCTGCGTTCCGCCCAACGCAAAGACATTTGCAGCGATTTGCGTGCCTGTTCGTGCGTGGCTTCTCCTGGGGTGCATTCGTCTAACTGCATCGCGATGTCGGAATTCAAAACTGTTTGAATTTTCATGGAAATTTCAGGCGATAAGAATAATTTGTCGCCGTTAATCGGGCTTTTGAAGGTACAACCTTCTTCGGTGAGTTTGCGCATATCCGACAGCGAAAACACCTGAAAACCGCCCGAATCGGTCAAAATCGGTTTGTCCCAACCGATAAATTCATGCAAACCGCCAAATTGTTCAATCACTTCCAACCCTGGGCGCAGCCACAAATGATAAGTGTTGCCCAAAATGATTTGCGCTTTGATGTCGTGCAGGTTTTGCGGGGTCATTGCTTTGACCGAGCCATAAGTGCCAACGGGCATAAACACGGGCGTTTCAATTGTGCCGTGATTGAGTTCCAGCGTGCCACGGCGCGCGTGTCCATCGGTTTTGTGTAAGGTGAATTTCAACATAATGCGTTTCCTAAACAATGGGCGTAATTATAGCGTTTTTTGCGGTTTTATCGTGTTTTTATGTGCCGATGCCGTCTGCAACATCAATCTGCAGACGGCATCGTGAACTTATTTTAAGCCAGCGCTTTAATAATCTTTGCGGCGAGACGATTTTTTGAAACCATCGCGACTAAAACCATCTTTTTTCGCACCGTCTTTTTTGAAACCGCCATCGCGTTTGAAATCGCCTTGACGTTTGTCATAGCGTGCTTCACGGGCAAAACCATCTTCGCGGCGACGTGGTTTGTCATTACGAGAAAATTCACGGCGGTCATCGCGTTTAAATTCGCCTTTAAATTCGGTTTTGAAACCGTCTTCGCGACGCGATTTGCGATTGCCGTCTTTGAAACCATCGTCTTTAAAACCGCGTTCTTTGTGGAAACCGCGTTCCTTGCCATCGTCATGACGGCGTGAGCCAAACGATTTTTTGTCTTTGTCAAAACCGCCTTTGCCACCCCAGTGTCCGCCTTTGCCGCGACCTTTAAATTTGTCGCTGCCTTTATTGCGTCTGCGCGTGGGTTCTAAACCTTCAATCATCATTTCATCGATTTTGCGACCGATGAATTTTTCAATGCGATGCACTTTGATGTGTTCGTTCACTTCGGCAAAAGTAATTGCCAAACCCGTACGCCCCGCACGACCCGTGCGTCCGATGCGATGCACATAATCTTCTGCTTGTTTGGGCAAATCGTAGTTAATCACATGGGTAATCGTTGGCACGTCAATGCCGCGTGCCGCCACATCGGTTGCCACCAAAATTTTGCAACGACCTTTGCGCAAATCCATCAGTGTGCGATTGCGCCAACCTTGTGGCATATCGCCGTGCAAACAGTTGGCGGCATAACCTTTTTCGTACAACTCATCGGCGATGACTTCAGTCATCGCTTTGGTAGAGGTAAAAATCACGCACTGGTCAATATTCACATCACGCAAGATATGGTCGAGCAGGCGATTTTTGTGGTTTTTGTCATCACAATAAAGCAATTGCTCGTCAATTTTGCCTTGTTCATCTACGCGTTCAATTTCAATCACTTCGGGATTATTGGTCAATTTGCGTGCCAATTTGCCGACTGCGCCGTCCCAAGTGGCTGAAAACAAAAGCGTTTGTCGGTCGGCTGGCGTGGCGGCAACAATGGTTTCAATGTCGTCAATGAAACCCATGTCCAACATGCGGTCGGCTTCGTCCAACACCAACACTTCCAAACGCTCAAAATCAATTTTGCCACTGTTCATCAAGTCCATCAAACGCCCTGGAGTGGCAACCACCAAATCCACAGGTTTAGATAAGGCACGGATTTGAAAGCCAAAAGACGAACCGCCCACGATGCTGACGGTGCGAAACCAACGCATATTTTTGGCATAGGCTTGGGCGTTTTTTTCTACTTGTGCCGCCAACTCGCGCGTTGGCGTTAACACCAAAGCACGCGGACCTTTGCCCGATTTTTCGCTGCGTTTGGTCAATTTTTGCAAGGTTGGCAACAAAAATGCGGCGGTTTTGCCAGAACCTGTTTGTGCCGAAGCCATGATGTCTTGATTGTTCAAAGCGGCTGGAATGGCTTGCGCTTGAATCGGAGTTGGTGTTTCATAACCTTCTGTTTTCAATGCAGAAAGAATGTTTTTATCGGAAATTAAATCAGAAAAATGAATGCTCATTGTGTTTGCTTTTCATAAAGACAACAACGCATTCTGCCGTGCAAAAACGCAGGCAGCCGTGAAGCAGGGAATCGTGCAAAGAAATAACGGTTTGCTTAAAACGTGAAATCAGTTCAGATTGGTTGTCGCAAGCGAGTGGCTTGTGGTTTACATCGGCGACAACCTGCAAA
>JAUNMN010000012.1:0-16897 GCA_030531795.1 Neisseria sp. | reverse complement strand
AGATTGGTTGTCGCAAGCGAGTGGCTTGTGGTTTACATCGGCGACAACCTGCAAATTAGATTGCTTACAAATTAAGCGTAAGAAAAACAAAATGCCGTCTGCAATAAAATTGACGGCACATTTAGTCGGTTGACTGGCGATGGCTTCAAAAATAAGTGGCGAATGATAAAGATTTTGGGGCATTTGGTCAAGTTAAACTTGCTTAACAAGTGGATAAAATCAGGTAAAATGCGTTTTTTCTGAGACTTGATGAAACAAAACACAATATGACCGATTTTTCGCCATTTGCCAATCGTTTAGGCAAGAATATCAAACACTTAATGAAATGGGCAAAACGCAATCAGATTGAAGCGTGGCGCATTTATGATAAAGACATTCCGCAATTTCCGTTTGCGGTGGACGTGTATGGCGAATGCATCCATTTGCAAGAATACGACACGGGCTGGCTGATGCAGCCTGAAGAATACGAAGAGTGGCTTGCTGGCGTGATTGAAAGCATTGTTTTTGTTACGGGTTTTGAGAAAAATTCGATTTACCTGAAACGGCGCGAACGCCAAAAAGGCGAAAAACAATACGAAAAAACAGGGCAGCAGGGCGAAGATTTTGTGGTGCGCGAACAAGGTCGCCAGTTTTGGGTGAACCTTGCCAAATATTTGGATACGGGTTTGTTTTTAGACCATAGACCAACCCGCAAACGCGTGGGCGAGTTGGCGGCGGGCAAGCGGTTTTTGAATTTGTTTGCTTATACGGGCAGCTTTAGCGTGTATGCGGCAACAGGCGGTGCGATTGCGAGTGAAACCGTTGATTTGTCAAATACTTATTTGGACTGGGCGAAGCGTAATTTTGAACTCAATGGCGTGGATTTAGAGAAACACAAAATCGTGCGTGCCGATGTGTTTCAGTATTTGCAGACGGCAGCGGCGGAGCAAAAACAGTTTGATTTGATTGTGATGGACCCGCCCAGTTTTTCTAACAGCAAGAAAATGCTGGATATTTTGGACGTGCAACGCGACCAAGCCAAATTGATTGACGGGGCAATGAAGTTATTGAGTGCAGACGGCATCTTGTTTTTTTCTAATAATTTACGCAGTTTTGAGTTGGACGAAACTTTGTGCCAGCGTTACGCGATTAAAGATATTTCCAAACATTCGGTGCCTGAAGATTTTCGCAACAAAAAAATTCATCAATGTTGGGAAATTCGGCATTTAAAATAGGTTCTGCCGTCTGCACTGCTGAGCTAAAAAACGAAGATACAAATAAACATCAAAAAAGAAACGGAAGATTAAAATGACAACAAATTATTTAACCCCAAACTTCGCTTTTGCCCCGATGTTGCCAGAACGAGCTTTGGGCAGCCACGTGTGGGACACGCAAGGGTGTGAATATTTGGATTTGGCAGGCGGCATTGCGGTGAACGCTTTGGGGCATTGCCACCCAGCCTTGATTGATGCTTTGACCGCACAAGCACAAAAACTGTGGCACATTTCCAACGTTTACACCACGCAAGCGGCGCAAGATTTGGCGGCGAAATTGGTGAACAACAGTTTTGCCGACAAGGTTTTTTTCTGCAATTCAGGGGCGGAAGCAAATGAAGCGGCTTTGAAATTGGCACGCAAATACGCACGCGAACGTTTTGGCGAACACAAACACGAAATCATCGCTTGTGTGAACGCGTTTCACGGTCGCACGCTGTTCACCGTTTCGGTGGGCGGGCAATCTAAATACAGCCAAGATTTCGCGCCTTTGCCAGCAGGCATCACCCACATTCCGTTTAACGATGTGGCGGCTTTGGAAGCGGCGGTTTCCGACAAGACCTGTGCCGTGATTATTGAGCCAATTCAAGGCGAAAGCGGCGTTTTGCCTGCCGATTTGGCATTTTTGCAGACGGCACGCCGTGTGTGTGATGAACATCAAGCCGCTTTGATTTTTGACGAAGTACAAACAGGTTTGGGACGCACAGGTTATTTGTTTGCCCACGAGTTTTATGGCATTCAGCCCGATATTGTCAGCTGCGCCAAGGCTTTAGGTGCAGGTTTTCCGATAGGCGCGATGCTGGCAAATGAGCAATTTGCCCCAGCCTTGAGCGTGGGTTCGCACGGTTCAACGTTTGGCGGCAACCCTTTGGCTTGCGCCGTTGCATCGCGTGCTTTTGATGTGATTAACACGCCCGAAACGCTGAACCATGTGCGTGAACAAGGCGAAAAATTGCAAGTAGATTTACGCCAAATCGCAGCAGAAACAGGGATTTTCGCCGAAGTTCGCGGCAAAGGTTTGTTAATCGGTGCGGTACTTGCCGAAGCGCATCGCGGTAAAGCAGGCGAAATCGTTGCCGCCGCCTTGCAAGCAGGTTTGATGATTTTGGTGGCTGGCAGCGATGTGGTGCGCTTTGCCCCAAGTTTGTTGTTAATTGATGAAGACCGCAGCGAAGCGATGACGCGTTTGCGAAGTGCGATTGATGCTTGGTTGGAGAAACAATAAACGCACAGGCGAAAACACAATAAAATGCCGCCTGCGACAAGTTGCAGACGGCATTTTTATTGCCTGTGAATTGTAATAATAATTTTTTATTGTTATTTATTCATCAAACAATTCTTTTTGATTGTGATGGATTTTTTCTGCAATTCCCTTGCCATTATATTGCTCAAAGTCTTGAATAATGGCTAGAAAATTATTTTTTCTGTCTTCTAGTGAAATTTGGCTATTGGTAAAATCTTTAATTAACCCACCTCGGTATTCTAGTGCTTTGTATAGCGCAACACTATATGCTTGGCAGCTAATGCTTTTTTTATGATTAAACTCAATATCGGTAAAGGCATCATAATTAAAAATCTGTTCTATCAAGTGTTGGTTATAGTTTTCTAATACATTGATATATACCCAATCATAAAAAGCTGTTTTCGGTTCAAGTTCCCAAATCAAGCCAAAATAATCAAAATGACTTAAGGGTTTATCTTTTAAACGCTCATCTTGTTTTGCTTCACGAGAGGTCTTGGTTAAAATGTCTCGATAAGGGCTATTAGGGTCATTCTTGAAGACTTTGCTGGATTGAAAAATACTTTCAACAGTAAATGTTTTATTTTTATTGGGAATTGTACCTTTTAAATTAAATGCACTTAACTGAACCCCAATATCATCAAAAGATTTTGAAGATATTTCCAAAGGGTTTTTGGCAATTCCTTGTTCTTTAATATTTTCATGTAAGGAAGTAAGTGAACGTTGGCGAACTTGGAAGCTCATTCCTTTATGCCAATCAAATTTCACTTCTTTTACGTCAATTAAGGTATTTCCTGTATATTGAGGAATAAATACCAAGCGAGTTGCTTGTGCAATTGCGTTGCCCATTTTCTATCTCCTAATGTTTTATCCAGTGTTGGTAATCAGAGCGTGGCTTAAATAAAGTATCGCTCTCGTATTGATAAGGTTGATTGATATTATTTCTTAAATAACAGTTCATACCATAGCCGTTTTTATTGCAAACATCCATAATCCATTCGGGTTCGATGGGTTCAATAAAAACCACTTCAGCTTGTGGATTGGTTGGATAATGATTAGGAATGTTTAAATCACTTCGTTTGATGACTTCTAAATCTTCAAACATGGCTTTTAGTGCATTTAAGTCAGTTTTATGGCTGTTAAATCGTTCTAAATTAGAAGCGGCATTATAGCGACAAAAATAGGCTTTTTTTCTCCATAATAGTTCTGGAGACAATCTTAAAATTACCCAATCATTATCGGGGTTTACGCCATATTGGCTTTCCTGTGTTTTTTTGATGTGCCAAAACATTTTGTAATTGGGAAAAGATATAGAGCAACAAATACCATCTTGAATTTTATCTACCCTAAATTGGTCATTGAAATAATAGCCGACCTCCTTTTGGGTTAGGCTGTTTCTATCTAATAAGCCGTGTTCTAGGATGTTGGATAGGTTTTCTTTTCTGGTGAAATGAACAAGATAAGGAATGTTTTGTTGTTGAACAAAATGCTGAATGGCAATTTGTTCAGGTGTGAGTGGAATAGAGTTTGTTGTTTGTGTAGGTGGAAGAGTAGGAGAGGGAAAAGAGTGAGCATATTCACTCAATTCTTCACGAAATGGTATGGGTATATTATTGAAATGCTGGTTAGTAAATAGACGACGAATACCAGAACCTGATAACCCTATTTCGTCAGAATTTTCTTTATTTTGTACTAACGAATGGGTTGATTTTGGGTGTGAAATATTCCCAGTATTTTGTTGGCTGTTGGCTGTTGGCTGTTTTAAGTTAGATTGAGATGAAGTAGGTGTCAAATTATTTCTTTTAATTTGACTTTCTTTATTATTTGATTTTGAAGAAGGTGTAGTGCTTCTTAGCAAGCCTATTGTTTCTAAGAAGTAAACAATAGCGATGATAATACCTATGGTAATGAGAAATTCCATTTTAATCTCCGATAAGTTAAGTTGATGATGGATAAGCATTAAGGAAACCACTGTATATTATCAAAATTTTTTATATTCGTCATTGTGTTATGTGCGCATATTTATGTATTTGGGGCTTACCTGTGCTCTGGTAGAAATCAGCAATTCTGACGATGAAATGGTTATATGAATAAAATGCCGTCCGCAGAGTGAATTGCAGACCCATGCGACTTCGCGTAGGGTAAGTGCGGCATTTTTGCGATTTGTGAGTGCGTCGGTTTAAGCAAATGATTGTGTGAATTGAATAAATTCGTTTTGTTTTTGGCGCGCTTTGCCTGAATCAATGGATTCTTGGGAGGCAAGAATGCCGTCTGCGATTGTGGCGACGATGTTGCCCGCGTATAAGCAAGCGGCGGCGTTGAGTAAAACGATGTCGCGTGCTGCGCCTTGTTCGCCTACCAAAACGGCGTTCATCATAGCGAACGATTCTTGGCTATTTTCTACGCGAATGGCGTCTAAATTAGGATAAACAGGCAAACCGAATTGTTCGGGATTGATGCTGTATTCGCTGATTTGTCCTTGTTTTAATTCGGCAATTTTGCTGCTTCCTGTGATGGTGATTTCGTCTAAACCGTCGCTGCCATGCACAACCAAAACGTGTTCCGAACCGAGTTGTTGCAAAACTTGTGCAAGCATGAAACACAGTTTTTCGTCAAACACGCCCAAAACTTGATTGCTGGCGTTTGCTGGGTTGGTGAGCGGGCCTAATATATTGAATATGCTGCGAAAACCTAATGCACGACGCACAGGTGCAACGTGGCGCATGGCGTTGTGATGATTCGGTGCGAACATGAAGCCGATGCCGATTTGGTCTATGGATTTGCCAACTTGTTCGGCGTTTAGGTTGAGATTTGCCCCTATTTTTTCCATCACATCAGCTGCGCCGCTTGATGATGAAACCGAACGACCACCGTGTTTGGCGACTTTCGCACCAGCCGCCGCGGCAACAAACATCGCAGTTGTGGAAATATTGAAGGTTTTCGCGCCGTCGCCGCCCGTGCCGACAATGTCTACCAAATTGTGTGGATTTTGCACGGCTACCTTGGTCGCAAATTCACGCATCACGCTCGCCGCCGCCGAAATTTCCGCCACGCTTTCGCCTTTCATGCGTAAGGCTGTGATAATGGCGGCGATTTGTTCGGGCGGCACTTCGCCATTCATGATTTGACGCATCAAATCGTGCATGTCTTGATACGCCAAATCTTGACGTTCAATTAAGTGGGTTAGGGCAGTTGTTGCAGTAGTCATGGTTTACTCTTGGATTGAATGTTTTGAACTCATGCCGTCTGCAGACGGCATTTTGATGAATTTAACGTTGTGGCATAAAGTTTTCATGTTCACGCAAAAAGTTGGCAAGCATTTCGTGGCCGTATTCGGTGAGCAGGGCTTCGGGGTGAAATTGCACGCCTTCAATTGCCCACTGTTTATGTCGCACGCCCATGATTTCGCCGTCTTCAGTCCACGCGGTGATTTCCAAACAATCGGGCAGGGTTTCGCGTTCAATGACTAAACTGTGATAACGCGTGCAGCTCACAGGATTCGGTAAATCGCGGAACATTCCTGTGTTGTGATGAAACACGGGCGACACTTTGCCGTGCATCAAAGTTTTGGCACGCACAACCTTGCCGCCAAATGCTTCGCCCATGGTTTGATGCCCCAAGCACACGCCCATAATCGGGATTTTGCCTGCAAAATGCTGCATCGCTGCCACCGAAATGCCTGCTTCTTTGGGTGAACAAGGACCTGGTCCGATAATTAAATATTGCGGATTGAGTTCAGCGATTTGTTCTAAAGTGATGTGGTCGTTGCAATAAACTTGAACATCTTGCCCCAGTTCCGAAAAATATTGCACGATGTTGTAAGTGAAGCTGTCGTAATTGTCTATCATTAAAAGCATGGATTAACCTTTTCATTTTTAATAATAAATTTTATTATTCTGTGCGTGTGAAAGCGTTTTATTTGGGAGCAGAAAAGGCAGATGCCGTCTGCAAAATCAGGTCGCTAATCATCTCACAAAATGGCTGGGCTGAACAGTTAAGACAGCAAAATATCCGCCAGATGCGCAAGTAATGCTGGTTTTTTACGGCAATCAACCGTATAATCACGCCTTTCATCTGGGGGCGATCTTGGTTTCGACGGGGGTTGCGAAGCAGATGCGGGCATACCGAGTTCTCAGAATCTCGTAAAACACTGAACGAAAATAGTCGCAAACGACGAATCTTACGCATTGGCCGCTTAAGGTCTGCCGTTGCAACAGTTGGTCGATGGGCTGTGTGGCGTAAGCCACTGCAACGTCATTTCACATTGACTGGTTTGCTGTCGGGTTACTTGGCAGTAAATAAGATTTAAGGTAACTGGTTGCCAAAAAGCCTGTTGGTCGGCGCGCTGGGAACAAGATTTTAAATAGACACAACTAAGTATGTAGAACGCTTTGTAGAGGGCTTTCGGACGGGGGTTCAATTCCCCCCGCCTCCACCAAATTTCTTAATAAAATTAAATGTTTAATTTTATTTTTTGCTGTGCTGGCACAGTTTTGGCACATTTCTGTTTTTCTCGGTTTTCAAATCGTTTGAATTTTCTGGATATTTCACTTTGTTGTGTTGGTGAAATATCCATTATTTCATTGTTTTTACAAGTAAATTTTTATTCTGTTTTGTTGCAACCACGCCCCAAAACTCACAACCCAAATCCGTCGGCATGAAATTCAATATGCACGTCGGCGAAGGTGGACAAAAAATGTATGCTGTTGTCGTATGACTTGCGGAGATTGACTTTGGCTGGCAAGTTGCCGAGTTCAGTTGGCACGCTTTGGTCGATTAACATTGCGGTGCGTTGTGCGTTTTCGGTATACAGTTTGACGGCTTCGTCGCTTATTTCGGGATTGAACGCTGTCCACGCAGACACGGGGTTCTCGGCGGCGAAGCGTAAGGCAAAGTCGCTGTGTTGTCCGTGTGAAAGCAGGCTGATTTGTTCGTTCAGTGGCAGAATTTCTGGCAAGGTTTTGAGCAAATCGGCGAGCAGTTCGCTGTGGTTGATGAAGACCAAAGCGATGCCCCACTGGGCGGCGTAGCGTTGAATGCCTGTTTGGGCGAAGTCAAATTCGCGGTTGGCGAGACAATAAATCGTCGGCACGCGATAGCCTTGTTCGCACATCGGCGGCAGGTAGATTTGAAAGCTGTGCGCGTCGTGTTGCCAGATTTGTTGGTTGCCGTTGAACAGGCGATGTTGTTGCAATTTGTTCATGGTGTTCTCAATGAAAAATGCCGTCTGCGGTTTGTACAAAAGCAAGTTGCAGACGGCATCTGATGATTATTTGGCGGCGAAGTAGAGTAAAACCAGCACGCCCAAGACGATGCGATACCAGCCAAAGGCTTTGAAATCGTGTTTTTTGATGTATGCCATCAAAAATTTAATCGCGATGATGCTGACGATGAAGCTGACAATCAAACCTGTGGCAAGCACCGCCAACTCGTGTGGGCTAAACGACAAACCATGTTTGGCGATTTTGAGCAGGCTCGCGCCGAACATCACGGGAATGGCAAGGAAAAACGTGAACTCGGCGGCAACTTCGCGACTCCAACCCAAAGCAATGCTGCCCAAAATGGTTGAACCCGAACGGCTCGTACCTGGGAAAACCGCCGCTATCAGCTGAAACACGCCGACCAAAAACGCGTCTTTGTAAGAAATTTGTTCTAAAGATGTGGTGCTCGGTTGGCGCGTTTTGTTGAAGTTTTCAATGCCGATGAAGGCAAATCCAAACAAAATCAACATGATGGCGACCGTCCACGGATTGTAAAAATGCGCGTCTATCCAGTCGTCCAAAGTCAAACCGACCACCGCCGCAGGCACACAAGCCAAGATGATTTTGCTCCACAGCGCAACCTTGCCAGCTTGCAGTTTCAAGCCCGATTCAAAAGGGTAGATTTTGTCAAAATAGAGCAGCACCACTGCCAAAATCGCGCCCAGTTGAATGACCACCAAAAACATACTGATGAACGAAGCAGACATATCCAGTTGCACAAATTCGTTCAGCAAAATCATGTGTCCAGTGGAACTAATCGGCAGCCATTCGGTAATGCCTTCTACGATGCCAAACAGCACCGCTTTTAAGATTTCTAGCATGGTTTACTTTTCTATGATTGAGTTTCTGTTTTCTACGACGATGTAGAAAATCTACAAAATTTTCGGATTTTACCGTAAATTTGTGTGCTTCGTGTAAGAAAATGCCGTCTGCAACACAAAAAGTGCAGACGGCATCTGTGTGTCAATCAATTTACAAAGCAGCCAACACGGCATCGCCCATTTGCGAGCAAGAAACCAGTTGTGTGCCTTCTTCAAAAATATCGGCGGTGCGATAGCCTTGTTCCAACACTTTTTGTACTGCGCTTTCCACCTGTTTAGCACGCGTTTCATCGTTCAAGCTGTAACGCAACAACATCGCCAAAGACAAAATCGTCGCCAAGGGATTTGCCTTATTTTGTCCTGCAATATCGGGGGCAGAACCGTGTGATGGTTCATACAAACCCTTGCCGTTTTCGTCCAAAGATGCAGACGGCAACATGCCGATTGAACCCGTCAGCATGGATGCTTGGTCGCTCAAAATGTCGCCAAAAATATTGCCAGTCGCAATCACGTCAAACTGCTTCGGCGCACGCACCAGTTGCATCGCCGCGTTGTCCACATACATATGGCTCAATTGTACATCGGGATAATCTTTTGAAATTTCAGTGAAAATTTCTTTCCACAATTCGGTCGTTTCCAACACATTGGCTTTGTCCACGCTGCACAATTTTTTGCCGCGTTTTTGGGCTGCCTGAAACGAAACGTGCGCGATGCGGCGGATTTCGCTTTCGCTGTATTTCATCGTGTTGTAGCCTTCGCGTTCGCCGTTTTCCAGCGTGCGGATGCCGCGCGGTTCGCCGAAATAGATGTCGCCCGTCAATTCGCGCACAATCAGCACGTCCAAGCCCGCCACGACTTCGGGTTTGAGCGTGGACGCGTTTGCCAGTTCTTTATACAAAACGGCAGGGCGCAAGTTCGCAAACAAATTCAAATCTTTGCGAATTGCCAACAAACCGCGTTCAGGACGCAAAGGGCGTTCTAATTTATCGTATTGTGGCGAACCGACCGCGCCAAGCAATACCGCATCGGCAGCACGGCACATATTTTGGGTGAATTCAGGATAGGGCGAACCGTAAGCATCATAAGCCTCGCCGCCCAAAGGCGCGTATTGATACGCCACGTCTAAACCTTGCTCAATCAATTTGTCTAACACGCGCACGGCTTGGGCAATGATTTCAGGGCCGATGCCATCGCCTTTTAAAATCGCTAATTGTTTGGTCATTTTTCAATCCTTATTCAAAAATGGTTAAAAATAGGTTTACACACGAATTTTAAACACCGCTTTGCGTATGCTTTGTTCATTGCCAACGAGTGGCGCGTGGGCATCGTTGGGGAAAAACAGCACAAATTCGCCAACATCCACTTGAAGCCAAGTGCTTGCTTCGCAATTAAAAAATTCCACATCGCGTTGTGCATCGTAGCCCAAACCGTTTTGCAAATCCTTTTTGTCTATCCAGCCGTATGTTTCGCTGCCGCTGATAGGCACTTGAATATCAATGTGATGCGTGTGCATTTCGGGTTTGGCTTCTGCTTTGCTGCGCATGGCTTCGTTGCCGATGAACAGGCGAATGTTGGGGTGTTCCAACGGATATTGTCCGTCTGGCAAGGCGGCAAAATCCAGCGTTTGCAAAAGTTCAATTGCTAGGGCAAAGTCGGGGTGCAAAGCGGCATAACGCTGAGCGTTGGCAATTTTATCGTGTATCATTTATTTGGCATGAAAATAGGCTGTTTGAAAGTTTGGGAAACGTTCAAACAGCCTGATGTTTATACTTGATTAAACAACCAAGGTTGGCTTTGGCGGCGTTGTGCTTCAAAGTCTTTGATTTCATCGGCGTGTTGCAAAGTTAAACCGATTTCATCTAAACCATTGAGTAGGCAATGTTTTCTGTGTTCAGTGATGTCAAATTTGAACACTTTGCCGCTTGGGGTGCTCAATTCTTGTTTTGCCAAGTCAATCGACAGTTGATAGCCTTCGTTGGCAAAGGTTTCTTGGAACAATTCTTCCACTTCTTCTTCGCTCAACACGATGGGCAATAAACCGTTTTTGTAGCAATTATTGAAGAAAATGTCGGCAAAACTTGGAGCGATGACGGCACGAAAACCGTAATCGTCTAATGCCCACGGTGCGTGTTCACGCGATGAACCGCAACCGAAGTTTTTGCGCGTAAGCAGAATTTGCGCGCCTTGGTAGCGTGGCTGGTTCAATTCAAAATCGGGATTGAGCGGACGTTTGCTGTTGTCCATGCCTGGCTCGCCGTGGTCTAAATAACGCCATTCATCAAAGGCGTTTGGACCAAAGCCACTGCGTTTGATGGATTTGAGAAATTGTTTGGGGATGATGGCATCGGTGTCCACATTGCTGCGGTCGAGTGGGGCAACGATGGCGGTGATTTGGGTAAATGCTTTCATGTTTGTGTTTCTGTGTGTAACTGCCCAGCCGTCAAATTTTGGACGCTGGGCAGGGTTGATGAATTATTGACTGATGCTTTCGATTTTTTCGCCTGCTTTGCTCAAGCCTTTGCCAACGGCTTGTCCGCTTTGTTTGGCAGCATCTTTAGTTTTGTCCCATGCTGCTTCTGCGCCGCTTTCTACGCGTGCGGCATTGTGTTGGCTGTCTTGCTTGAGACCTTGCCAAGTGCTTGAACAAGCAGTGAGTGTTAAGCCAGTCAAAGTTGCTAATAACCATGTTTTCATGTGTTTACTCCTTGCAGGTTGAAATGCAAAAGACGAAAAATCATCGTCTTGCGGATAGATGCCGTCTGCAGACGGCATCGTGTTTATGTTTCATTCAAATCGGTGTTTAATTTAAATAGCGAACGTCGGTAAAGTGTCCCGACACCGCCGCTGCCGCTGCCATGGCTGGGCTAACCAAATGAGTGCGTCCGCCATTGCCTTGGCGACCTTCAAAGTTGCGGTTGGAAGTAGAGGCGCAACGCTCTTGTGGTGACAAGCGGTCGGCGTTCATCGCCAAACACATTGAGCAACCTGGTTCGCGCCATTCAAAACCTGCATCGATAAAGATTTTGTCCAAACCTTCTTTTTCGGCTTGTTCTTTCACCAAGCCCGAACCAGGCACAACCAACACGCGATTGACGCTGTCGGCTTTGTGGCGACCTTTGGCAACCGCCGCCGCTTCGCGCAAGTCTTCAATGCGGCTGTTGGTGCAAGAACCGATGAACACGACATCTACAGGAATTTGGTTTAAAGGCGTGCCAGCTTGCAAGCCCATGTATTCCAAAGCGCGTTCCATGCCGCTGCGTTTCACAGGGTCTTGCTCGTCGGCTGGGTTTGGCACAACGCCGTCCACGCCCAACACCATTTCTGGCGACGTTCCCCAAGTTACTTGCGGTTCGATGTTGGCTGCGTCAAACACAAATACTTTGTCAAATTGCGCACCTTCGTCTGAAACCAGCGTTTTCCAGTAGGCAACGGCTTTGTCCCAGTTTTCACCTTTAGGCGCGAGCGGTTTGTCTTTGACATAGTCAATCGTGATTTGGTCAACCGCAACAATGCCCGAACGCGCGCCTGCTTCAATCGCCATATTGCATAAAGTCATGCGACCTTCCATGCTCAAAGAACGAATCGCTTCGCCGCCAAATTCAATGGCATAGCCTGTGCCGCCTGCAGTGCCGATTTGACCGATGATGTAGAGCGCCACGTCTTTAGCGGTTACGCCGTTTTTCAGTTTGCCGTCCACTTGAATCAGCATAGACTTGGATTTTTTGGCGGTGATGCACTGGGTTGCCATCGTGTGTTCCACTTCAGAAGTGCCGATGCCGTGTGCCAACGCACCAAACGCGCCGTGAGTAGAAGTGTGCGAGTCGCCGCAAACCACTGTCATACCTGGTAAAGTCGCGCCTTGTTCTGGGCCCATCACATGCACAATGCCTTGCCCTTTGTCTTTAAACGGAAAATACGCCAACGCACCAAATTCCTTGATGTTGTCGTCTAAAGTATCGACTTGCAATTTAGAAATCGGGTCTTGAATGCCTTTGTCCCAGTCGTTGGTGGGCGTGTTGTGGTCGGTGGTGGAAACCACGCTGTCGATACGCCACAATTTGCGCCCTGCCATTTTCAAGCCTTCAAAAGCCTGCGGGCTGGTTACTTCATGCACCAAATGGCGGTCGATATAGAGCAAAACCGTGCCATCTTCTTCTTCGCGCACGATGTGGCTGTTCCAGAGTTTATCGTAAAGGGTTTGTGCAGTTGGGTTCATTTTCTACTTTTCTTATGAAAAATCAAAAGGTAATGAGTTTGGCGTTACGCGTTTTGAGTTGGCATGAACATGCTTGAACAAGTCAGCGAAACACGAAAAAATTGCTTGCCATATTAGACTGTTGCCGTGTTTTTGGCAAGTAAAATGTCTAATTTTACGAAAATTTCTGCAAAATTTGCTTTTTGAGTTAAGTTGAACATCAAAAATTAGACTTTTTGTCTAATTTTGCGTGGCTGTGCCGTCTGCACTTACGCTTATTGCGATTGAAATTGATGTACAAAAAAGCGGAAAAGTCCTATTATGCGAGTTTTATTTTGGGTCTATTTGGAAGATAAAGATGAGTCTGCCAAGCATTTCAGCTGAATATTTGCCGCAACTGCAAGCATTTGAACGTAAAATTTTAGACAATCAAACCAAAATCGAGGCTTGGTTTCGCCAAAAATGGAGCGAAAATCGTCCGCCGTTTTATGGTTCGGTGGACATTCGCAACGCGGGCTACAAAATGGCTTCTATAGACATGAATTTGTTCCCTGGGGGCTTCAATAATTTGAATCCGCAGTTTGTGCAGCTGGCGGCGCACGCGGCGTTGGATGCGGTGGAGCGTGCTTGTCCACACGCCAAATCGGTGCTGATTATTCCTGAAAACCACACGCGCAACACTTTTTATCTGCAAAATGTGTACGCTTTGAGCAATATTTTGCGTACTGCAGGTTTTGAAGTGCGCTTGGGCAGTTTGAACCCCGAAATCACTGAAGCGACCGAGTTGCAGACGGCATTAGGCAACACGATTACGCTTGAACCTTTATTGCGTACACGTGAACGCGTGCATTTGGCAGACGGTTTTTCGCCTTGTTTGGTTTTGTTAAACAATGACTTATCGGCTGGTGTGCCTGAAATTTTGCAAGGCATCAGCCAAACGATTACGCCGCCGTTGCATGGCGGGTGGACAACGCGCCGCAAAACCGCCCATTTCTCGGCATACAATGAAATCGCAGCGGATTTTGCCCGTTTGATTGACATTGATGAGTGGCACATCAATCCGTATTTTGAACAAATCAGCGGTTTGAATTTCCAAGAACGCGAAGGCGAAGACGCTTTGGCGGAGGCGGTGGAGCGGATGTTGGCGAAAATTCAAGCCAAATACGATGAAAAAGGCATTACCGACAAACCATTTGTGATTGTCAAAGCAGACGCTGGCACTTACGGCATGGGTGTGATGAGCGTGAAATCGGCAGACGAAGTGCGCAGTCTCAACCGCAAAAACCGCAACAAAATGGCGAAGATTAAAGAAGGTTTGGAAGTGAGCGAAGTGATTGTGCAAGAAGGCATTTACACTTACGAAACACTGGACAATGCCGTGTCTGAACCTGTGGTTTATATGATGGACAGATTTGTGGTGGGCGGATTTTTCCGCGTACACGAAGGGCGTGCCAACGATGAAAACCTAAACGCAGGCGGCATGGTGTTTGTGCCTTTGAATCAAGCGATTCCCGTTGCCCAGTCGGAAGAAGGCACAGCGGCAGACGAAGCCGAACGCAGCAAACGCGTGTTTGCCCAGTGGGAGACTTTGGGCGTGCCGCAAACGAATAATGCCGACCCTGATTGCGAGTGCAACCGTTTGTATGTTTATGGCGTGATGGCGCGTTTATCTTTGCTTGCCGCGTCTTTAGAGTTGCAACAAACGGCGTAAATCATCAGTAAAAGTGCAGACGGCAAGCGTTGCCGTCTGCAGTCTCTTTAAAAATAGCGAGATTAGAGTATTCAAAATGAGCAATAAAAAACGCGTCTTAACAGGGGTAACAACCACAGGCATTCCCCATTTGGGCAATTACGCAGGGGCGATTCGTCCCGCCATTCGTGCCACCCAAGAAGACCATGTCGAATCGTTTTTGTTTTTGGCGGATTATCACGGCATCATCAAATGCCACGAACCTGCTTTGATTCACGAATCCACTCAAGCGG
The DNA here is from genome assembly GCA_030531795.1 of Neisseria sp. Lineage (GTDB taxonomy): Bacteria > Pseudomonadota > Gammaproteobacteria > Burkholderiales > Neisseriaceae > Neisseria. The sequence continues at coordinate 2,144 of JAUNMN010000012.1, read as the reverse complement.
TTGCCGCCACTTGGTTGGCGTGCGGTTTAGACCCCGAACGCACCACTTTTTACCGCCAAAGCGACATTCCCGAAATTTTGGAATTGAACTGGATTTTGACTTGTGTAACCGCCAAAGGTTTGATGAACCGCGCCCATGCCTACAAAGCGGCGGTGCAAGCGAACACCGAAGCAGGGCAAGAAGACCAAGACCATCAAATTGAAATGGGTTTGTACAGCTACCCGATTTTGATGACCGCCGATATTTTGATGTTCAATGCCAACGATGTGCCTGTGGGACGCGACCAAATTCAGCATGTGGAAATGGCACGCGACATCGCAGGGCGTTTTAACCATCGTTTTGGACGCGAAATTTTCACTTTGCCGCAAGCCAAAATTGATGAAAACGTGGAACTTTTGGTCGGTTTGGACGGACGCAAAATGTCTAAATCGTATGGCAACACCATTCCTTTGTTTGAAAACGAGAAAAAACTGCAAAAAGCAGTCAATAAAATCGTTACCAACTTGAAAGAACCAGGGGAACCGAAACAGCCAGACGAAAGCCCGCTGTTTGAAATTTACAAAGCTTTTGCCACGCCAACCGAAACCGCCGAGTTCACCCAAATGCTTGCCGATGGTTTGGCTTGGGGCGAAGCCAAGAAAATTTTGGGTGCGAAATTGAACGAAGAACTCGCCCCGAAACGTGAACGTTATCAAGATTTGATTGCCAATCCCGCACAGATTGAAGAAATTTTGCAAGCAGGCGCAGCACGCGCACGCGTGGAAGCACGCGAAACGCTGGCGAAAGTACGCGATGCGGTCGGCATTCGAGTGTTGAAATAATCGGCGAAATAAGCGGCGATGCCGTCTGCAGTGTGAATGTGGGGCTTGTATCAAATTTGCGTGCGTGTCGCATTTGATTTAACTCATTAATATCGCAATAAAAGTATGTATTTGGCGACACTGCAGACGGCAGCGTACTGATTTGTGAGTGTGTTGTTGCGTTTTTTTCTTTTCTCTTTTTACCTGCTGATTGTGTGGATGTTCTATGCACAAAAGCTGTGGATAAGTCTGTGGATAAACGTGGCAAAAATGCAAAAAATGACGTAACGGCAAGTTGCTACTTAAACTGCCTAAAATTTAATCAAAAAATTTATATAAAAATCAATGTCTTATTTTCAATCATTGAAAAATAAGGAATTTTTTAGTTTGAAAATGTGTCTAGCCGATTTCGTGTAAATTGTGTATAAAATTTTTCAAAGTGAAGCGATTTTTTGATTATCAAAATTGATAAATATTCTTATTCGGAAAAATTGTAGAAAAACAAAGGACAGCCATGAAAGCCAGTCAATTTTTTATTTCAACATTAAAAGAAGCGCCTGCTGAAGCGGTGTTGCCCAGCCACAGCTTGATGATACGCGCAGGTTTAATCAAAGCCAACGCCTCGGGCTTGTACACTTGGATGCCGATGGGGTTGCGCGTGTTGCGTAAAGTGGAAAACATTGTGCGTGAAGAAATGAACCGCGCAGGCAGCGTGGAATTGCTGATGCCTGTGGTGCAGCCAGCCGAATTGTGGCAAGAAAGCGGACGTTGGGAGTTTTACGGCAAAGAGTTGTTGCGCATCAAAGACCGCCACGAGCGCGATTTTTGCATGGGCCCAACTTGCGAAGAAGTGATTACCGACATCGTGCGCAAAGAAGTGAGCAGCTACAAGCAATTGCCGAAAAATTTCTATCACATTCAAACCAAATTCCGCGATGAAGTGCGTCCGCGTTTTGGTGTGATGCGTGCGCGTGAATTTGTGATGAAAGATGCGTATTCTTTCCACGCCGATTTCGCCTCTTTGGAGCAAACGTATCAGGATATGTATGACGCATATTGTCGTGTGTTTGACCGTTTGGGTTTGAACTATCGTCCAGTTGCAGCCGACACAGGCAGCATAGGCGGCACGGGTTCGCACGAGTTTCAGGTTTTGGCGGAAAGTGGCGAAGATGTGATTGCGTATAGCGATGAATCGGATTTCGCAGCGAATATTGAGTTGGCACAAACTTTGCCGCTGACTGGCGAACGTGCGATGCCGTCTGCAGCTTTGACTAAAGTGCATACGCCAAACGTGAAAACCATTGCCGCTTTGGTGGAATTTTTGAATATTCCCGTGGAACAAAC
>JAUNMN010000011.1:48893-50651 GCA_030531795.1 Neisseria sp. | reverse complement strand
CGTGAAGGTGGTCGTACCGTAGGTGCTGGCGTAGTATCTTCTATTATTGCTTAATCAAAAGGATATTGAACATGGCTAACCAAAAAATTCGTATCCGCTTGAAAGCATATGACTACAGCTTAATCGACCGTTCAGCTCAAGAAATCGTTGAAACCGCAAAACGCACTGGTGCTGTGGTAAAAGGTCCGATTCCTTTGCCAACCAAAATCGAACGTTTCAACATCTTGCGTTCGCCACACGTGAACAAAACTTCACGCGAACAATTGGAAATCCGCACACACTTGCGTTTGATGGATATTGTTGACTGGACCGACAAAACAACTGACGCTTTGATGAAATTGGACTTGCCAGCTGGCGTGGACGTAGAAATCAAAGTTCAATAATTCAATTTGAATATTGAAAAGTTGAAAATAAGAAAACCCGAGTTTAATACTCGGGTTTTTGTTTTGGCTGTTTGATTTTGCTTGAACCGTTTGAAAATCAATATGCCGTCTGCGACTGAAAAAGCGATTGATTCAGCTGCAGACGGCATCTTTTTATTTATTGTAAAGGTTGTTTGGCAAGGCTTATTCGCGTTCAAACAAGCTGGCAACGCCCATGCCGCCGCCCACGCACAAGGTCGCTAAACCTTTGTGTGCTTGGCGGCGACGCATTTCGTGTAACAAGGTAACAACAATACGTGCGCCCGATGCACCGATGGGGTGTCCCAAGGCAATCGCGCCGCCATTGACGTTGGTTTTGTCGGCTGGCAAAGCCAGTTGCTGGCACACGCCCAAAGCCTGCGCGGCAAAGGCTTCGTTGGCTTCAATCAAATCCAAATCATCGGTTGTCCAGCCTGCTTTGTGCAAAACTTTGTTCACTGCTGGCACGGGCCCCAAACCCATGATTTCGGGTTCAATGCCTGCTGTGGCGCTGGCTTTGACGCTCGCCAAAATCGTTAATCCCAACTCTTTCGCCTTGCTTTCGCTCATCAGCAACACCGCAGCTGCACCGTCATTCAAACCCGAAGCGTTGGCGGCGGTTACTGTGCCGTCTGCAGTGAAGGCAGGGCGCAGACGGCTCATGGAAGCCAAATCGGCTTGATGTTTGATGTATTCATCGCGTTCCATCACCAAATCATCGCCTTTGCGTTGCTTGATGCGCACGGGCGTGATTTCGTCGGCAAACCGATGATTTTGGTCGGCGGCACTGGCGCGTTGTTGCGACTGCAAGGCAAACGCGTCTTGTGCTTCGCGACTGATGTTCTGTTTTTGGGCAACGTTTTCAGCGGTGATGCCCATGTGGTAATTGTGGTAAACGTCCATCAAACCATCGGCGACCATGCTGTCCACCAAAGACGCGTCGCCCATTTTTTTGCCCGCACGCAGCTGCATGAAATGCGGCGCTTGCGACATCGATTCCTGTCCGCCTGCAATCACAATCTGATTGTGTCCACAAGCAATGCTCATCGCTGCTTGCTGAATTGCATACAAACCCGAACCGCACACCACATTCAGCGTGGCGGCTGGCGTGGCAATCGGAATGCCTGCCGCGATTGCCGCTTGACGCGCAGGATTTTGCCCCACGCCCGTGGTCAAAACATTGCCCATCATCACTTCATCTACTTGGCTTGGGTCTAAACCCACTTCGTCCAACACGGCACGTATCGCAATCGCACCCAATTGCGGTGCAGACAAGCTGGCAAGACTGCCCAAAAAACTGCCAATCGGCGTGCGTTTGGCGGCGACAATAACCACTTTTTCCATGATTTCTCCTTGT
>JAUNMN010000011.1:39725-48793 GCA_030531795.1 Neisseria sp. | reverse complement strand
AATCGGCGTGCGTTTGGCGGCGACAATAACCACTTTTTCCATGATTTCTCCTTGTGTTTACAGGTGCAGACGGCATCAAAACGCATCGGCTTGCCAAATCTGCGGACTGTGTTGCTGTAAATATTGATAAAATGTTTGGGCGGCGGCAGGTAAGCTGCGTTTTTTGCGGTAATACAAACAAAAACCGCGCTTGGCAGCAGGTTCGAGCGGGCGCATTTGCAAACCGTGTTGGCGTACCCAAATCGCGGCAAAAGGCAAACACAAAGTCAACCCCAAACCTGCTTCCACCATGCCCATCGCGGTAGACAAAAAATTAACCGAATATGTCGGCAAACGCAAATTTTTTGCCAAAATTTCGGGCATTTCGTCAATCAAACGTTCGGTAAACGGGCCATTGAGCGTGATGAGCGTTTCCTTGTGTAAATCTTGCCAGTCCACGCTGCTTTTTTGGCACAAAGGATGTGTGGGCGGTAAAACAATATAAAAAGGCAGTTTAAACAATAATTTGGATTCAATGTCATCGGGTAAATCGCGTTCAGGGCCGATGCCAAAATCCACGTCTGCCGTCTGCACTTGTTGCAAAACCTGTTCCACCGAACAATCCAACATGTGCAATTCCAAATGAGTAAATTCACGCTGAAAGTTGGCAATGATTTTCGGCATGGCAGACGCGGCAAGCTGTTGCGATACGGCAAAACGCACTTTGCCGATTGCGCCATCACGCAGACTTTCGGCGTGCAAAGCCATGTGGTTCAACTCATTGAGTGTGCGTTGTGCCAGTGGTAACAATTGCCGCCCCGCATCGCTGAGAAAAATTTGCCGCGTGGTGCGGTCAAACAAGCGCAAATTGAGTTGGCTTTCTAACTCTTTGATTAAACCGCTTAAACCCGATTGCGTGAGGTGCAATTGATGAGCGGCTTGAGTGAAACTGCCTGTTTGTGCCACACACAAAAACGCTTTGAGCTGCTTGATGCTGATATTCATGGTTTTTCCTGATAAATAAAAAAGAAAAAACTGCTTGCCTGATAAATAAACTGTATTTTAAGATGTGTCAAGTCATGAACGGTGCATGAAACGGCGTGATGCCGTCTGCAATAGGTAACAGGTGGCGACTTCGTTTGATGCACACCAAACAGCACACATCGTGCAAACAACCGATTATCAAAGGAGCAGAAAATGGCTGATTTATTTGACAACCCAATGGGCTTATGCGGTTTTGAATTTGTGGAATTTGCCGCACCAGAAGCAGGCATTTTAGAACCACTGTTTGAACAAATGGGTTTCACTTTAGTGGCGAAACACCGTTCTAAAGATGTGGTGTTGTATCGTCAAGGCGACATCAATTTCATCGTTAATCGCGAGCCAAAAAGCCACGCTGCTTACTTTGCGGCGGAACACGGCCCGAGCGCGTGCGGCATGGCGTTTCGCGTGAAAGATGCGCATTTTGCCTATCAACGCGCTTTGGAATTGGGTGCGCAACCGATAGACATTCCCACTTCAGTGATGGAATTGCGTTTGCCTGCGATTAAAGGCATTGGCGGCGCGCCTTTGTATTTGATTGACCGTTTTGAAGAAGGCAAATCGATTTACGACATCGATTTTGAGTTTTTGCCTGATGTGGACCGCAATCCTGAAGGTTTTGGTTTGAAAATCGTCGACCACTTAACGCATAACGTGTATCGCGGTCGCATGGATTTCTGGGCAGGTTTCTACGAAAAACTGTTTAATTTCCAAGAGATTCGCTATTTTGACATCAAAGGCGAATACACAGGTTTGACCAGCCGCGCGATGACCGCACCCGATGGTTTGATTCGCATTCCTTTGAATGAAGAAGCGAAACAAGGTGGCGGACAAATTGAAGAATATTTGATGCAATTTGGCGGCGAAGGCATTCAGCACATCGCCTTGCTCAGCGAAGATTTGCTCGGCACGATAGACAAATTGCGTGCGGCTGGCGTGCCGCTGATGACCGCGCCAAAAGACACTTATTACGAAATGTTGGACGAGCGTTTACCAGGACACGGCGAAGACGTTGCCGCTTTGCAAACGCGCGGCATTTTGTTGGACGGAACAACCGAAGGCGGACATCCGCGTTTGCTCTTGCAAATTTTCTCGCAAACCTTGCTCGGCCCAGTGTTCTTTGAGTTTATCCAACGCAAAGGCGATTACCGCGAAGGTTTTGGCGAAGGCAACTTCAAAGCACTGTTTGAGTCTTTGGAACGCGACCAAATCCGCCGCGGTGCATTGCAAACCGAATAAGTTTATCTTTATCAAAGCGCAGACGGCATGAATGGCGTAAAGTGAAGTTTTGGCGACAAATCGCCACGTTCACATCGCCCAAATCGTTCAAGATGCCGTCTGCAGTCTTTATTCTAGAGGAGAATCATCATGGCAATCACAAACGGCGTGCACCACGTTGCCTATCGTTGCAAAGACGCAAAAGAAACGGTGCAGTGGTATCAAAAACATTTGGACATGGGTTTTGTGTTGGCAATTGCCGAAGACAAAGTGCCTTCAACTGGCGAACCCGACCCGTATATGCACATTTTCCTAGACGCGGGTGGCGGCAATATTTTGGCGTTTTTTGAACTACCAACACGCCCAGAAATGGGACGCGACCCGAACACGCCGATTTGGACGCAACATTTGGCGTTGAAAGTGGGCAATATGGACGAATTGCTGGCAGCGAAAGAGCGTTTGATTGCAGGTGGTGTGGACGTTTTAGGCCCAGTGAACCACACTTTATTCCATTCGATTTATTTCTTTGACCCGAATGGACACCGCATCGAATTGGCTTGCGATGTCAGCACCGACAAAATGAATCGCGCTTTGGATAAAGTGAAATGGGATATGCTCAATGAATGGGCGGAGACCAAACGTGCGCCACAACACGCGCGCTGGATACACGACGGCACCGAGCCGCCTGAAGTGGATTAAAACAGACAAACACAAAGCACAATCAATCAGCTAAAGGACAACACAATATGAAATTGGCGAGTTTAAAACAAGGTGGACGCGATGGGCGTTTGGTGGTGGTGAGCCGTGATTTGAGTCGTTATGTGGAAAGCGAAATTTTGACACTGCAGACGGCATTGGACGACTGGGAAAACGCCGAACCTGCTTTGCAAAAAGTGTATGAGCAACTCAATGCCAACGCGGATTTGGGCAAGCCGTTTGACCCCGAACAATGCCATTCGCCTTTGCCACGCGCGTATCAGTGGGCGGACGGTTCGGCGTATTTGAACCATGTGGAATTGGTACGCAAAGCACGCAATTCGGAAGTGCCAGCTTCGTTTTATGACGACCCGTTGATGTATCAAGGCGGCTCAGATAGCTTTATCGGTCCGCGTGATGAAGTGTTGGCGAAACCCGAGTGGGGCATTGATTTTGAAGCTGAAGTGGTGGTGGTGAGCGGCGACATCAAACAAGGTGCAACGCCTGAGCAAACCGCTAAAAGCATTCGTTTGTTGATGTTGGTGAACGATGTGTCTTTGCGTGGCTTGATTCCGAACGAATTGGCAAAAGGTTTTGGCTTTTTCCAAAGTAAACCAGCCAGCGCGTTCAGCCCTGTGGCGATTACGCCCGATGAATTGGGCGATGCGTGGCGCGACAATAAAGTGCATTTGCCGCTGGAAGTGTATTTAAACGACAAACCGTTTGGTTGCCCGAACGCAGGACAAGACATGACGTTTGATTTCGCGCGTTTGCTCTCGCACGTTGCCAAAACCCGCGATGCCGAAGCAGGCACGATTGTCGGTTCAGGAACGGTGTCAAACAAGCAAGACAGCTTATTCGGTTCGTCGATTGAACATGGCGGCGTGGGTTATTGCTGCTTGGCGGAATTGCGTATGTATGAAACGATTGAAACGGGTGCGGCACAAACGCCGTTTATGCAACATGGCGACGTGGTGCGCATTGAAATGCACGATGCAGACGGCAACAATGTGTTTGGCAGCATCATCAATCGCGTCAATACCGAATATTAAACAATAAAAAAGTCTACAAAGGATTTTCTTCATGGAAAATAAAAACATGACGTTATTGAGCATGACTCCAGCGCAGGCGGTGGCGATTGCTGTCGCGGTGATTGTGGTTTTGGGCATCACCATGATTGGTTTTGGCTGGGTGCCACATTTATCGCTTTTAACCGTGATTTTGGGCTTGATGTTGTTTGGTTTGTTGCGCGGCGTGAAGTTTGAGCCGATGCAAAACAAAATGATTGAAGGCGTGTCTACGGGCATGGGCGCGATTTACCTGTTTTCGTGCATCGGTTTGCTGGTGTCGGCGCTGATGATGTCGGGTGCGATTCCCACGCTGATTTATTACGGTTTTGGTGTGTTGTCGCCGTCTATGTTTTATTTGTCGGCATTCGTGTTGGCAAGTGTGATTGGCGTGGCTTTGGGCAGCGGTTTTACTACTTGTGCGACTGTTGGCGTGGCGTTTTTGGGCATGGCAAGCGCGTTTGATGCCAACCCTGCGATAGTCGCTGGCGCGGTGGTGTCGGGCGCATTGTTTGGCGACAAAATGTCGCCGCTGTCGGACACAACCAGCATCGCCGCGTCTATTGTGGGCGTGGATTTGTTCGACCACATCAAAAACATGATGTACACCACTGTGCCTGCGTGGCTGATTACCGCCGTTTTGTTCGTGTTCTTATCGGGTTCAAACAGCGGCGACTTGTCGGAAGTGGCGGCTTTGAAAACGCAATTGCTTGCCAGCGGCTTGGTGCATGGTTACACGCTGATTCCGTTTGCCGTGTTGATTGTCTTGGCTGTGATGCGTGTGAACGCGATTTACACCATCGCCGCGACCATCGTAAGCGCGATTGTGATTACCTACACCCACAGCAGCCCAAGTTTAAGCCAACTCGGCGGCTGGTTCTTCGCAGGCTACAAACCTGCAGACGGCATGGATTTGGGTGCAGTCGGCAAGTTGGTGTCGCGTGGCGGTTTGGAAAGCATGTTTTTCACCCAAATTTTGGTGATTTTGGCTTTGTCTTTGGGCGGTTTGTTGCAAGGTTTGGGCGTGTTGCCCGCACTGTTAGACGGCGTGCGTCATTTGCTGACTAAAGCCAGCCGTGGCGTTGCCGCTGCCGCGTTCACATCGTTTGGCATCAATGTTTTGGTGGGCGAACAGTATTTGAGCTTGCTTTTGTCGGGCAACGCCTTCGCGCCTGAATACAAACGCTTGGGCTTGCATCCGAAAAACCTGTCGCGCACCATCGAAGACTCTGGCACGGTCATCAATCCACTCGTGCCTTGGGGCGTGTATGGCGGCTTTTTGACAGGCATTTTCTCTATGCCCGTAACCGACTATTTGCCTTACGCCTTTTTCTGTTATCTGTGTTTCGTTTTGACTTTGATTTTTGGTTTCACAGGCTTCACGATTAGCCGTATTGAACCCGAATCTGAATAAACATCTCTTGTGAAACAGTCGGTTGGTTCATGATTGTGCAGCCGAACCGACTGTTTTAAAAATATTAGGAGTGATTATGAAGTTGTATTCTTATTTTAGAAGCTCCGCCGCTTATCGCGTTCGCATCGCACTCAATCTCAAACAACTGCCTTACGAAACCGTGGGCGTTCACTTATTGCGTCAAGGCGGTGAACACAAAACCGCCGCTTATGCCGCCATCAATCCGCAACAACTCGTCCCCAGTTTGCAAGTGGACGAGCAAGTCTTCACACAATCGCTGGCGATTTTGGAATACCTTGAAGAACAATATCCGCAAGTGCCGCTGTTGCCGTCTGCAGTTGCCGAGCGCGCACGAGTGCGTGCCATCGCCCAACTCATTGCCTGCGACACGCATCCACTCAATAATCTGCGTGTACTCAATCAGTTACACAAACAATTCGGCGCAGACGAAGCCCAAAAAAACGAGTGGTATCAACACTGGATACATGAAAACTTCGCCGCACTAGAAAAACTGTTGGCACAACAACCCAGCCGCTTTTGCCACGGCGACAGCCCAAGCATCGCCGACTGTTGTCTTGTGCCGCAAGTGTACAACGCACGGCGTTTTCAATGCGATTTGAGTGCCTATCCCAACATCGTGCGTATAGACGCAGAATGCCAAAAAATCCCTGCCTTCCAAGCCGCCGCCCCCGAACAACAGGCGGATGCCGCTTAATCATGCCGTCTGCAGTTTATTTGTGATGAATAGCCAACTGCAGACGGCATCAAAATATAAAAAAAATCAAAAATATAAAAATCATCACACAACAAACAAAGGAGAAAATCATGTTCCGCGCATTAACCGATTTCAGCGTGCGTTTGGTCGGACAATATTTGCCGTCGCCGTTTGTGTTCTGTGTTTTGCTCACTGTCTTGGTGTATGGTGCGGCTTTGCTTTTGGGGCAAACGCCCACTGAAGCCGCGGGATTTTGGAGCAAAGGTTTGTGGTCGCTGCTGGCGTTTTCCATGCAAATGGCACTGATTTTGCTCACGGGCAATGTGTTGGCGCGTGCCAAGTGGGTGCGTCGCGGTTTGGACGGTTTGGCAGCACGCGTGCCGAATCCGAAAGCGGCGGTGTTGGCGGTTACGCTGGTGTCGCTGGCGGCTTGTTGGTTGAACTGGGGTTTCGGTTTGATTGTTGGTGCGGTGTTCGCCAAAAGTTTGGCACGCCAAGTGCGCGGCGTGGATTATCCTTTGCTCGTTGCCGCCGCGTATTCGGGTTTTTTGATTTGGCACGGCGGTTTGTCGGGTTCGATTCCGCTGGCTTTGGCAACGCAAGGCGATGATTTGTTGCGCTTGTCGGGCGGCACTTTAGAAACCGCGATTCCTGTGTCGCAAACCTTGTTTTCGGCATTGAATTTGTGGATTGTGGCGGGTTTGTTCATCGGTTTGCCTGTGCTGAATATGTTGATGTTGCCGAAAAATCCGATTGTGGCGGACGCAGAAAAATTGCGTGAAAACGAGTTGGCAACGCCCGAACGCGACACATTTGCACAACGTTTAGACGATAATCCGTGGGCGGCGCGTGCCATTGTCTTGCTCGGTTTGCTGTATTTGGCGCACCACTTCGCCAAAACGGGTTTTAATCTGACTTTAAACGTCATGATTGCGCTGTTTTTGTTTATCGGTTTGCTGGCACACGGGACTTTGGAGCGTTACTCGCGCGTGGCGGAAGACAGCATCAAAGGCATCACAGGCATTGTTTTGCTGTTTCCGTTTTATGGCGGCATCATGGGTTTGATGACGGGCGCGAGCGAGGGAGGCGTGTCTTTATCGGCGGTGCTGACACGTTGGTTTGTGGAGATTGCCAACGCCGAAACTTTCCCGATGTTGGCGTTTTGGAGCGCGGGTTTGCTGAATATTTTTGTGCCATCGGGCGGCGGACAATGGGCGGTGCAAGGGCCGATTATGTTGCCTGCTGGTGTGGAGTTGGGCGTGTCGCCCGTGGTGAGCGCGATGGCGATTGCGTGGGGCGACGCGTGGACGAATATGATACAGCCGTTTTGGGCATTGCCTTTGCTGGGGATTGTGGGTTTGAACGTGCGCGCGGTAATGGGTTATTGCCTGATGGCTTTGCTTTATTCGGGCGTGTTGATTAGCGTGGTGTTTTACGCTTTTGCCTAGTTAATATGTTAAGAAAGATTGACTGTTTGTAAGGATTTGTTAGAAACTGATTCGCGTTTGCCGTCTGCGGTGCAAAAAAACATCGCAGACGGCAAACCTCAACTCAAAATTCAATCATCAAAATGTTGAGCCATTTTGAGAAATAAATTAGAGATTATCGGTTTACAACAAAGGAGTTCTTACTATGTTTGGCACAGTCGCCATTGTTTTGTCTTTGGTTTTATTGATGTATTTTGCCTATCGCGGCATGACGGTTTTGCTGCTTGCGCCTTTGATGGCGGCGTTGGCGGTGATTTTGTCGGGCGATGGCATGGTGCTATTGCCTGCCTACACCGAAACGTTTATGGGCGCGCTGGGCAATTATTTGTTTAAGTTTTTCCCTGTTTTCTTGTTGGGCGCGCTGTTTGGGCAATTGATGGCGGATTCGGGTTCGGCGAACGCGATTGCAGACGGCATCATGCGTCGTTTGGGTGCGAAACACGCGATTTTGGTGGTGGTGAGCGTGTGCGGTTTGCTCACTTATGGCGGCGTGTCTTTGTTTGTGGTGGCGTTTGCGATTTACCCCGTGGCGCAGGCATTGTTTAAACAAGCCAACTTACCCAAACGCCTGATTCCAGCGGCAATCGCGCTTGGCTCGTTCACCTTCACCATGACCGCCTTACCAGGTACGCCTGCGATTCAAAACGCGATTCCGATTCCGTATTACGGCACGAACGCCTTCGCTGCCCCAGGTTTGGGCATCATCGGCGGCGCGTTGATGTTTGTGTTGGGCTGGCGTTGGTTGCAAAGCCGTGCCAACAAAGCAGCGGCGGCTGGCGAAGGTTATGGCGTACACGAAAACGACGAAGTGCAGACGGCATCGCAACACGCCCAGCCCAGCTTTGCCTTGGCATTATTGCCTTTGATTTGGGTGATTGCGTTTAACGCGTTGTTGACTTACGGCGTGTTTCCGAATACCGATTTTGCCTTTTTGAGCGAACGTTTTCCGCAGTTGAAAGTGCAGGGCGCGTTGGGTTTGTGGTCGATTATCGTGTCTTTGTTGGGCGCGTGCGTTTTAACCGTTTTGCTGAACTTGCGCCGCTACACCGCTTTGACCAGTTCCATCAATCGCGGCGTTTATGGCTCAATGTTGCCGATTTTCAACACCGCATCAGAAGTTGGCTATGGCGCAGTGATTGCTTCTTTGGCAGGTTTTGTGGTGATTCGAGATGCGGTTTTGGGCATCGCACCGAATAATCCGCTGATTTCCGAAGCAGTGGCGATGACCACTTTGGCAGGCATCACAGGCTCATCGTCTGGCGGTTTGTCGATTGCCTTGCAAACTTTGGGTGCGGACTATTTGCGCATGGCACAAGAAAGCGGCATCAGCCCAGAATTATTGCACCGAGTGGCGGTGATGGCTGCGGGCGGTTTTGACTCTTTGCCGCATTGTGGCGCGGTGATTACGCTGTTGTCGATTTGTCATTTGAACCACAAACAATCGTATGCGA
>JAUNMN010000011.1:0-39625 GCA_030531795.1 Neisseria sp. | reverse complement strand
GCGGTGATTACGCTGTTGTCGATTTGTCATTTGAACCACAAACAATCGTATGCGAATGTGGCGGTGGTAACGATTGCCGTGCCAGTGATTGCCACGATTAGCGTGATTGTGTTGGGCAGCATCTTTGGTTCGTTCTAAACAGTCTTTTGAAATGAGACGAAAACCAGCAAAGGATAAAAAATGGATTTGAATTTACACAATAAAACCGCCTTAATCACAGGCGCAGGCGGCGGCATCGGTCGCGAAATCGCTTTGCGTTTTGCCCAAGCAGGGGCGACGGTTGGCGTGGCGGACGTGAATCAAGCAGCGGCGGAGCAAGTGGCGGCTGAAATTCAAGCTGCAGACGGCAAAGCGATGGCTTTAGTTGGCGACATCAGCGATGAAAACGCCGTGAATCAAATGGTTGATGCGTTTATTGAACGCTTTGGCGGCGTGGACGTGTTGGTGTCTAACGCAGGCATTCAAATCATCAGTCCGATTGAAAAACTGGAGTTCAGCGACTGGAAAAAAATGTTGGCGATTCACTTGGACGGCGCGTTTTTATGCACTAAAGCCGTGTTGCCACACATGTATCAGCAAAAAAGCGGCACCGTGATTTACATGGGTTCGGTGCATTCGCACGAAGCCTCGGTGTTGAAAGCCCCTTACGTTACCGCCAAACACGGCTTGCTCGGTTTGTGTAGAACGCTGGCAAAAGAAGGTGGACAATACAATGTTCGCAGCCATGTGATTTGCCCAGGCTTTGTGCGCACGCCTTTGGTGGAAAAACAAATTCCCGAACAAGCGGCAGAAAAAGGCATCAGCGAAGAAGAAGTGGTGAAAAAAATCATGTTGGGCAACACGGTGGACGGCGAATTCACTACAACTGCCGACATCGCCGAGCTGGCATTGTTTTTGGCGGCGTTCCCAAATAATGTCTTTACAGGACAATCGTTTATCGCCAGTCATGGCTGGCACATGAAATAGCGTGAACAGTAAATCGATTGAACATCAATACAAAAGGAGTTGAGATGAATAAAGTTTATCCATCAGCCACCGCTGCCTTGGAAGGCATCACTGCAGACGGCATCACTTTGGCGGTGGGCGGTTTTGGTTTATGTGGCATACCCGAAGCCCTGATTGCCGCTTTGCGCGACAGCGGCGCGAAAAACCTAACCTGCATCAGCAACAACGCAGGCGTGGACGGTTTCGGTTTGGGTTTGTTGTTGGAGACGCGTCAAATCAAAAAAATGATTGCGTCTTATGTGGGCGAAAACAAAGAATTTGAGCGTCAATTTTTGTCGGGCGAGTTGGAAGTGGAACTCACACCACAAGGCACTTTGGCCGAAAAATTGCGTGCTGGCGGCGCGGGCATTCCTGCGTTTTTCACCAAAACAGGCGTGGGTACGCAAATCGCAGACGGCAAAGAAACGCGCGAATTTGACGGCGAAGAATATGTGATGGAGCGTTCATTGACTGCGGATGTGGCTTTAGTGAAAGCGTGGAAAGCCGACAAATCGGGCAATTTGGTGTTTCGCAAAACCGCGCGTAACTTCAATCCCGATGTGGCAACTGCAGGCAAAATCACGGTGGTGGAAGTGGAAGAAATCGTGGAAACAGGCGAACTCGACCCCGACCAAATCCATTTATCGGGCATTTATGTGCATCGCATTGTGCTGAACGCCAACCCAGAAAAACGCATTGAACAACGCACCATCAGAGAGGCATAACATGGCTTGGACACGCGAACAAATGGCACAACGTGCCGCAAAAGAACTGCAAGATGGTTTTTATGTAAACTTGGGCATCGGTTTGCCCACTTTAGTGGCGAACTACATTCCCGAAGGCGTGAACGTGATGTTGCAATCGGAAAACGGTTTGCTCGGCATCGGCGCATTTCCCACTGAAGCCGAATTAGACGCGGATTTGATTAACGCAGGCAAGCAAACCGTTACCACCCAAGCAGGGGCGAGCTTTTTTGCCAGCTCACAATCGTTTGCGATGATACGCGGCGGCAAAGTCAACTTGGCGATTTTGGGTGCGATGGAAGTGTCGGAACAGGGCGATTTGGCGAACTGGATGATACCAGGCAAAATGGTCAAAGGCATGGGGGGCGCGATGGATTTGGTGGCAGGCGTGCAACGCGTGATTGTGTTGATGGAACACACTGCCAAAGGTGGCGCGTTCAAAATCAAACCACAATGCGATTTGCCGCTTACAGGCAAAAAAGTGGTGCATCGCATCATCACCGATTTGGCGGTGATGGACGTTACTGCAGACGGCATACGTCTTGTGGAACTGGCTGACGGCGTGGATTTTGCTACCTTGCAAGCCGCAACAGGCGTAGAAATCAAGCAGTAAACGCCGATTGAAAAGCTGCCGTCTGCATTTCATTGAGTGTCATCGCATGTGTGTCATTGTGCAGCGTGAATAATTGCAGACGGCATCTTGTACCCAAACTGTCGCAGAGACGGTTTGGGATTTTGCTTACTTGGCGATGTAGCCAAAAAAAGCAACAAAATAACAGGCTTACCATGAAAAAATCTTGCTATTTTATGGGTGCTTGTGTTATATTGCCGTGCTTAACTTTTTAAGTTAAGTCTTTTTATTTGTGTTAATGGTCAATCAATCGTAATTGACCCCTTTCTTTAAAAGGAAAAAATCATGACTTTAGGTCTGGTTGGACGCAAAGTTGGTATGACTCGCGTGTTCACGGAACAAGGTGTATCAGTTCCTGTAACCGTGTTGGAAATGTCAGCGAATCGCGTTACCCAAGTAAAATCCGAAGATACTGATGGCTACAACGCTGTACAAGTTACCTTCGGTCAGAAAAAAGCGAATCGTGTGAATCAAGCTGAAGCTGGTCATTTTGCGAAAGCAGGTGTAGAAGCTGGTCGTGGCTTGGTTGAGTTTGCTTTGACTGCAGAAAAATTGGCTGAATTGAAAGCTGGCGACGCAATCACTGTTGCTATGTTTGAAGCTGGTCAATTGGTAGATGTAACTGGCACCTCTAAAGGTAAAGGTTTCTCTGGTACGATTAAGCGTCATAACTTTGATTCGCAACGTACTTCTCACGGTAACTCTCGTTCGCACCGTGTTCCAGGTTCGATTGGTATGGCACAAGACCCAGGTCGCGTATTCCCAGGTCAGCGCATGGCTGGTCAATATGGCAATACTAAAGCCACTGTTCAAAACTTGGAAATCGTGCGTGTAGACGCAGAACGCAATTTGTTGTTGGTAAAAGGCGCAGTTCCTGGTGCAATCAACAGCGATGTTGTGGTTCGTCCTAGCGTGAAAGTAGGTGCGTAATGGAATTAAAAGTAATCAACGCTCAAGGTCAAGTTTCAGGTAGCTTGTCTGCCTCAGATGCTTTGTTTGCTCGTGAGTACAACGAAGCATTGGTTCATCAATTGGTAACTGCGTTTTTGGCGAATGCTCGCTCTGGCAATCGTGCTCAATTGACACGCGCTGAAGTGAAACACTCAACCAAAAAACCATGGCGTCAAAAAGGTACTGGTCGTGCCCGTTCAGGTATGACTTCATCACCATTGTGGCGTAGCGGTGGTCGTGCGTTCCCAAATAAACCTGATGAAAACTTCACTCAAAAAGTAAACCGCAAAATGTATCGTGCAGGTATGGCGGCGATTTTGTCTCAATTGGTACGCGACGAACGTTTGTTTGTGGTAGAAGAATTGTCTGCTGCAACGCCTAAAACCAAAGCATTCGCTGAACAAGTGAAAAATATGGGCTTAGAGCAAGTGTTGTTCGTTACTAAACAATTGGACGAAAACGTTTACTTGTCTTCACGCAACTTGCCAAACGTATTGGTTTTGGAAGCTCAACAAATTGATCCTTACAGCTTGTTGCGCTACAAAAAAGTGGTCATCACTAAAGAAGCGGTTGCACAATTAGAGGAGCAATGGGTATGAATCAAGAACGCTTAACAAAAGTAATTTTGGCTCCCGTTGTGTCTGAAAAGAGCAACTTGTTGGCTGAAAAACGTAATCAAATGACGTTCAAAGTGTTGACTGATGCAACTAAACCAGAAATCAAAGCAGCTGTTGAGTTGTTGTTTGGTGTGAAGGTTGCTTCTGTGAGCACCACGACCACTAAAGGCAAAGTAAAACGCTTTGGTCGTAATTTGGGTCGTCGCAGCGATGTGAAAAAAGCTTATGTAAGCTTGGTTGCTGGTCAAGAGTTAGACTTGGAAGCCGCTGCTGCAGCTGCTGATAAGGAGTAAGTAGAATGGCTATTGTTAAAATGAAGCCTACCTCTGCTGGCCGCCGCGGCATGGTTCGCGTAGTAACAGAGGGTTTGCATAAAGGTGCACCATTTGCTGCTTTGGTTGAGAAGAAAAACTCAACTGCAGGTCGCAACAATAATGGTCACATCACGACTCGCCATAAAGGTGGTGGTCATAAACATCACTATCGCGTGGTGGATTTCAAACGCAATAAAGACGGTATTCCTGCAAAAGTAGAACGCATTGAATACGACCCTAACCGCACTGCACACATCGCTTTGTTGTGCTATGCAGACGGCGAACGTCGTTACATCATCGCTCCTCGCGGCGTACAAGCTGGTGCGGTTTTGGTATCAGGTGCAGAGGCTGCGATTAAAGTGGGCAATACTTTGCCTATCCGCAACATTCCTGTGGGTACAACCATTCACTGCATCGAAATGAAGCCTGGTAAAGGTGCGCAAATCGCACGTTCAGCAGGTGCTTCTGCAGTGTTGTTGGCAAAAGAAGGCATTTACGCACAAGTGCGTTTGCGTTCAGGCGAAGTTCGTAAAATCCACGTGGATTGCCGTGCAACCATCGGTGAAGTGGGTAATGAAGAGCAAAGCCTGAAGAAAATCGGTAAAGCGGGTGCAAACCGCTGGCGTGGTATTCGCCCAACCGTACGTGGTGTTGTGATGAACCCAGTGGATCACCCACACGGTGGTGGTGAAGGTCGTACAGGCGAAGCTCGCGAACCTGTTAGCCCATGGGGTACACCTGCTAAGGGTTACCGTACTCGTAATAACAAACGCACGGACAATATGATTGTTCGCCGTCGTTACTCAAATAAAGGTTAATTGAAATGGCTCGTTCATTGAAAAAAGGCCCATACGTAGACTTGCATTTATTGAAAAAAGTAGATGCGGCTCGTGCAAATAACGACAAACGCCCAATCAAAACTTGGTCTCGTCGTTCAACCATTTTGCCTGATTTTATCGGCTTA
Organism: Neisseria sp.; assembly: GCA_030531795.1. Lineage (GTDB taxonomy): Bacteria > Pseudomonadota > Gammaproteobacteria > Burkholderiales > Neisseriaceae > Neisseria. The sequence goes on along the minus strand of JAUNMN010000011.1, from coordinate 34,421 downwards.
ACCATCGCTGTACATAACGGTCGCACACACGTGCCTGTATTCATCAGCGACAATATGGTGGGTCATAAATTGGGTGAGTTCTCATTGACTCGTACCTTTAAAGGCCACTTGGCTGATAAAAAGGCTAAGAAAAAATAAGGGGTAAGGAATGAGAGTATCTGCATCACATAAAAATGCACGCATTTCTGCACAAAAAGCTCGCTTGGTTGCAGATTTGATTCGTGGTAAAAATGTTGCCCAAGCCTTGAACATCTTGGCATTCAGCCCTAAAAAAGGTGCTGAATTGATTAAGAAAGTACTGGAATCTGCGATTGCAAATGCTGAGCATAACAACGGTGCTGACATCGACGAATTGAAAGTTGTAACAATTTATGTAGACAAAGCTGCATCATTGAAACGCTTCCAAGCTCGTGCTAAGGGTCGTGGTAACCGCATTGAGAAACAAACTTGTCATATCAATGTGACAGTAGGTAACTAAGGAAAAGCTATGGGACAAAAAATTCATCCGACTGGCTTTCGCCTCGCGGTAAACAAAGACTGGTCATCTAAATGGTTTGCAAAAAGCACTGAATTTGCAGGTGTGTTGAAACAAGACATCGCAGTTCGTGATTACTTGCGTGAACGTTTAGCAAATGCTTCTGTGGGTCGCGTTGTGATTGAGCGTCCTGCTAAGTCTGCTCGCATTACGATTCATTCAGCACGTCCAGGTGTGGTGATTGGTCGCAAAGGCGAAGACATTGAAGTATTGAAACGCGATTTGCAAAACTTGATGGGTGTGCCTGTTCATGTGAACATCGAAGAAATTCGTAAACCTGAATTAGATGCACAAATCATTGCAGACGGCATCGCACAACAATTGGAAAAACGTGTTCAATTCCGCCGTGCGATGAAACGTGCGATGCAAAACGCCATGCGCGTAGGTGCAAAAGGCATCAAAATCATGACTTCAGGTCGTTTGAACGGTGCGGACATTGCGCGTAGCGAATGGTATCGCGAAGGTCGAGTGCCTTTGCACACTTTGCGTGCAAACGTAGATTATGCAACCAGCGAAGCCAATACAACTTACGGTGTGATTGGTTTGAAAGTTTGGGTTTACACTGGCGAAGGCAAGCAAGACGCTGCTGCCAAACCTGAGCAAGAAACTAAACGCAGAAAGGGTGGTCGAAATGCTGCAGCCAACTAGACTGAAATACCGTAAACAGCACAAAGGTCGCAATACAGGTATTGCAACTCGTGGTAATGCCGTGAGCTTTGGCGATTTTGGCTTGAAAGCAGTGGGTCGTGGTCGTTTGACTGCACGTCAAATTGAAGCTGCTCGTCGTGCCATGACACGCCACATTAAACGTGGTGGTCGCATTTGGATTCGTGTGTTCCCTGACAAACCAATCACTGCTAAACCGATTCAAGTTCGTATGGGTGGCGGTAAAGGTTCTGTGGAATACTACGTTGCCGAAATCAAACCAGGTAAAGTGTTGTATGAAATGGATGGTGTGGCAGAATCATTAGCACGCGAAGCATTTGCTTTGGCGGCTGCTAAATTGCCTATCCCAACCGTGTTTGTAGCAAGACAGGTAGGTAAATAATGAAAGCCAATGAATTGAAAGAAAAATCAGTTGAGCAATTAAATGCTGACTTGGTTGATTTGCTGAAAGCTCAATTCGGTCTGCGCATGCAACACGCTACTGGCCAATTGGGTAAAACCAGTGAATTGCAAAAAGTACGTCGCGACATTGCTCGTATTAAAACCGTTTTAACTGAAAAAGGTGCGAAATAATGAGCGAAGTTAAAAATGTACGTACTTTGCAAGGCAAAGTAGTGAGCGACAAAATGGACAAAACGGTTACCGTTTTGATTGAACGCAAAGTGAAACACCCTTTGTATGGCAAAGTGATTCGCCGTTCAACCAAAGTACACGCTCATGATGAACAAAACCAATATGCGATTGGTGATGTGGTGGTAATCGAAGAAAGCCGTCCATTGTCAAAAACTAAGTCTTGGGTTGTTAAAGAGTTGGTAGAAAAAGCGCGTACTGTTTAATTTTTACAACTTATTGCGTTTTTTAGGGAAACGAAGCTTGCAGTAAATGAAAAAAATCTGTAAACTTCGTTTCTTGCTTTCAAACTCTTGGAAGTTTCTCCCTTCGGGGCCAAGACTGGTTTACTGGAACCAAAAGGTTTTAAATATCTGCTTGCTGTTGCAGACGGCAAGTTGGTTGTTTAAAAGTGGTAAATTAAGTTGGATTTTTTAAAGGTATAAACATGATTCAAATGCAGACCATCTTAGATGTGGCTGATAACTCTGGTGCGCGTCGCGTGATGTGTATCAAAGTATTGGGTGGATCTAAGCGTCGCTACGCTAGCGTTGGCGACATCATCAAGGTGGCAGTTAAAGATGCTGCGCCTCGTGGCCGTGTAAAAAAGGGTGATGTATATAATGCCGTTGTGGTTCGTACTGCAAAAGGTGTTCGTCGTCCTGATGGTGCATTGATTAAGTTTGATAACAATGCGGCAGTATTGTTGAATAACAAACTTGAGCCAATGGGTACACGTATTTTCGGCCCGGTAACTCGTGAATTGCGTACTGAGCGCTTCATGAAAATTGTTTCATTAGCTCCTGAAGTATTGTAAGAAAGGTTGACAATGAACAAAATTATTAAAGGCGATCAAGTTATCGTTATTACTGGCAAGGATAAAGGCAAGCAAGGGCAAGTTACTCGTGTATTGGGTGATAAAGTCGTTGTTGAAGGTGTGAACGTTGTAAAACGTCATCAAAAACCAAATCCTATGCGTGGTGTTGAAGGTGGCATTATTGCGAAGACCATGCCTATCGCAATTTCTAATGTTGCTATCTTTAATCCTGAAACAAAAAAAGCAGACCGTGTAGCCATTAAATTGGTTGAAAGCGAAGGCAAAGTAAAACGTGTTCGTATTTTCAAATCAAACGGCGCAACAGTTGGTGCTTAAAGGTGAATGACAAATGGCTCGTTTAAAAGATTTTTATAACACTACTGTTGTTCCTGAATTGATTAAGCAATTTGGCTATAAGTCTGTAATGGAAGTGCCTCGCATCGAAAAAATCACCTTAAATATGGGTGTGGGCGAAGCAGTTGCAGATAAAAAAGTTATGGAACATGCAGTTTCTGATTTGGAAAAAATCGCTGGTCAAAAACCAGTGGTAACTGTAGCACGTAAATCTATCGCAGGTTTCAAAATCCGTGATAACTACCCAGTAGGTTGCAAAGTAACTTTGCGCCGCGAACAAATGTTTGAATTTTTGGACCGCTTAGTAACCATCGCTTTGCCACGTGTGCGCGACTTCCGCGGTGTGAATGGTAAATCATTTGATGGTCGTGGTAACTACAATATGGGCGTGCGTGAGCAAATCATTTTCCCGGAAATTGAGTACGATAAAATTGATGCTTTGCGTGGTTTGAATATTACCATCACAACTACTGCTAAGACGGATGAAGAAGCTAAGGCTTTGTTATCACTCTTTAAGTTTCCATTTAAAGGATAATTCATGGCTAAGAAAGCACTGATTAATCGCGAAGCAAAACGCGTTGCTTTGGCTAAAAAATATGCTGCGAAACGTGCGGCTATTTTTGCAGTCATCAATGATGCTAATGCTACAGATGAAGAACGCTTCGAAGCTCGTTTGAAGCTGCAAGCTATTCCGCGTAATGCTGCACCAGTTCGTCAACGTCGTCGTTGTGCTATTACTGGTCGTCCACGCGGTGTATTCCGTAAATTCGGCTTGGGTCGTATTAAAATCCGTGAAATCGCTATGCGTGGCGAAATTCCGGGCGTTATTAAAGCAAGCTGGTAATAGGAGAGAATTAAATGAGTATGCATGATCCTATTTCCGATATGTTGACGCGTATCCGCAATGCACAACGTGCAAGCAAAAAAGCAGTATCAATGCCATCTTCAAAATTGAAATGTGCGATTGCAACCGTTTTGAAAGAAGAAGGTTACATTGACGACTTTGCGGTATCGGCTGATGCGAAACCAGTATTGGAAATTCAATTGAAATATTATGCTGGTCGCCCTGTTATCGAGCAAATTAAGCGAGTATCTCGCCCAGGTTTGCGTGTATACAAAGGTAGCGACGAGATTCCTAGCGTGATGAACGGCTTGGGTGTTGCAATTGTAAGTACTTCAAAAGGCGTGATGACAGATCGCAAAGCTCGTGCTGCGGGCATTGGTGGCGAATTGTTGTGCGTAGTTGCTTAAATAGGGAGAGTGGAAAGATGTCTCGCGTAGCGAAAAATCCAGTAACTGTTCCTGCTGGCGTTGAAGTAAAATTTGGAACAAACGTATTGACCATCAGCGGTAAAAATGGCGAGTTGAATTTGCCTTTGACTGGTGATGTGAATATCGAGTTGGCAGAAAACCAATTGACTTTTGTTGCTGCCAATGCTTCAAAACAAGCTAATGCGATGTCTGGTACTGTGCGTGCTTTGGTGGCAAACATGGTTAAAGGCGTGAGCGAAGGCTTTGAGAAAAAATTACAACTGATTGGTGTGGGTTACCGTGCGCAAGCTCAAGGTACAACCCTCAACTTATCACTTGGTTTCTCTCATCCTGTTGTTTATGAAATGCCAAAAGGTGTTTCGGTTCAAACTCCTTCTCAAACTGAAATCGTTTTGAGTGGTGCAGATAAACAAGCAGTTGGTCAGGTTGCAGCAGAGATTCGTGCATTCCGTTCACCAGAGCCTTACAAAGGTAAAGGTGTTCGCTATGTTGGCGAAGTTGTTGTAATGAAAGAAGCTAAGAAGAAATAATTGAGGTCTCACTATGGATAAACATGCAATTAGACTGCGCCGCGCACGTAAAACTCGTGCTCGTATCGCAGACTTGAAAGTGGTGAGATTATGTGTGTTCCGCACAAACAGCCACATTTATGCTCAAGTAATCAGTGCTGAAGGTGATAAAGTATTGGCTTCTGCTTCTACTTTGGAAGCTGAAGTACGCGGTGCTTTGAAATCAGGCGGCAATGTTGAAGCTGCTGCTTTCATCGGTAAGCGCATTGCCGAGAAAGCAAAAGCTGCTGGCATTGAGAAAGTTGCTTTTGATCGTTCTGGCTTCCAATATCATGGTCGTGTTAAAGCCTTGGCTGAAGCGGCTCGTGAAAATGGCTTGAGCTTCTAAAAAAGATTTGGAGATCTGACATGGCAAAACATGAAACAGAAGAACGCGGCGACGGCTTAATCGAGAAAATGGTTGCAGTCAATCGCGTAACCAAAGTGGTTAAAGGCGGTCGCATCATGGCGTTCTCTGCTTTGACTGTTGTTGGTGATGGCGATGGTCGCATTGGTATGGGCAAAGGCAAATCAAAAGAAGTGCCTGTTGCTGTACAAAAAGCAATGGATCAAGCTCGCCGTTCGATGATTAAAGTTCCATTGAAAAATGGCACAATTCATCACGAAGTTATTGGTAAACATGGTGCAACTCGTGTATTCATGCAACCTGCAAAAGAAGGTAGCGGTGTAAAAGCGGGTGGTCCTATGCGTTTGGTATTTGATGCTATGGGTGTTCATAACATCTCTGCTAAAGTTCATGGTTCAACCAATCCGTACAATATTGTGCGTGCAACTTTAGATGGCTTGTCTAAACTTTATACACCTGCTGAAATCGCTGCTAAACGCGGTTTGAGCGTTGAAGAAATTTTGGGAGGTGAATAATGACTGAGCAAAAGAAAATCAAAGTCACTTTGGTGAAAAGTTTGATTGGTACAATTGAATCTCACCGTGCATGTGCACGTGGTTTAGGCTTGCGTCGTCGTGAGCATACCGTAGAGGTTTTGGATACTCCTGAAAATCGTGGCATGATTAATAAAATCAGCTACCTTTTGAAAGTTGAGGCTTAAGATGTATTTGAATACTATTCAGCCTGCTGAAGGTGCTACTCACGCTGCACGTCGTGTTGGTCGCGGCATTGGTAGCGGTTTGGGTAAAACTGGCGGTCGTGGTCATAAAGGTCAAAAAAGCCGTTCAGGTGGTTTTCATAAAGTAGGTTTTGAAGGCGGTCAAATGCCTTTGCAACGTCGCTTGCCAAAACGTGGTTTTAAATCAATGACTGCAGCTGCTAATGCAGAAGTTCGCTTGAGCGAATTGAACTTGTTGGCTGTTGAAGAAATTGATGTATTGGCTTTGAAACAAGCAGGTTTGGTTGCTGCTAATGCTTTGACTGTTAAAGTGATTGCATCTGGTGAAATCGCTAAACGTGTTGTGTTAAAAGGTATTAAAGCTACTAAAGGCGCAAAAGCAGCGATTGAAGCTGCAGGCGGCACAGTAGAAGAATAAGGCTAGATAACGGTGGCTAATCTTAAATTGACATCAAATTCTTCTAAATTTGGTGAATTAAAAACTCGGTTAATGTTTTTGTTGGGCGCACTGATTGTTTTTCGAATCGGTTCGCATATCCCAGTGCCGGGTGTAGATGCAGCCGCCCTAGCCAATTTGTACGAAAGCGCAAGTGGCGGCATACTGGGCATGCTCAACATGTTTTCTGGTGGGTCGCTCGAGCGCTTTAGTATTTTCGCTATTGGCATTATGCCCTATATTTCTGCATCGATTGTGGTGCAGTTGGCTGCGGAAATCATTCCTTCTTTGAAGGAGTTGAAAAAAGAAGGCGATGCTGGTCGTAAAGTGATTATGAAATATACTCGCTTGGGAACAGTATTGTTGGCAACTTTACAAAGTTTTGGTGTGGCAACTTTTGTTTATCAACAAGGTATTGTGGTTGCATCACAGTTGGAGTTTTATATTTCAACTGTAGTTTGCTTGGTGACTGGAACCATGTTCCTGATGTGGCTAGGCGAACAAAATACCGAACGAGGTTTGGGTAATGGTATTTCTTTAATCATTACCGCGGGTATTGTGGCTGGCATTCCATCAGGCATTGCACAGTTATGGACTTTAACTTCGGAAGGTTCAATGAGTATGCTGATGGCCATCGCAATTGTTGTTGGCGCATTGCTGCTTGTTTATATTGTGGTATTTTTTGAAGCTGCGCAACGTAAAATCCCTGTGCATTATGCCAAGCGTCAATTTGGTGCGGGGCATAGCCAGAATACACATATGCCATTCAAACTAAATATGGCGGGTGTAATTCCACCGATTTTTGCGTCAAGTATCATTCTGTTTCCATCAACTTTAGTGGGTTGGTTTGGTTCTTCACAAGGAACCGATACTTGGTTAGGAAAAATTGCTGCTTGGTTGCAACATGGTCAGCCAGTGTATATTTTACTGTTTGCCACTTCCATTATTTTCTTCTGTTATTTCTATACGGCATTGACATTTAGCCCTAAAGAAATGGCAGACAACCTGAAAAAAAGCGGTGCTTTTGTACCAGGTATACGTCCTGGGTTGCAGACGGCACAGTATTTAGAAGGTGTTGTGGTGCGACTCACCTTATTTGGTGCGCTTTACATCACAATCATTTGTTTGATTCCTGAATTTTTAACTTCGGCTTTGAACGTTCCATTTTATTTGGGCGGTACTTCTTTGTTGATCTTAGTTGTGGTGACTATGGACTTCAGTACACAGATTGCTTCGTTCCGTATGACTCATCAATATGAGCAACTCATGAAGCGTTCAGATATGAAATCTTTATCACGTAAATAATTATTATGGCAAAAGAAGATACCATTCAAATGCAAGGAGAAATCCTTGAAACACTCCCTAACGCAACATTTAAAGTGAAATTAGAAAACGATCATGTTGTATTAGGACACATTTCTGGCAAGATGCGTATGCACTACATTCGCATCTCACCAGGAGATAAGGTAACAGTTGAACTGACACCTTATGACCTGACTCGAGCGCGAATCGTTTTCCGTGCTCGTTAACTTACGAAAGGAAGTAAATCGTGCGTGTACAACCTTCTGTGAAGAAAATTTGTCGCAACTGCAAAGTTATTCGTCGTAACCGCGTGGTTCGCGTCATTTGTACAGATCCTCGTCACAAACAACGTCAAGGCTAATTCCATTAGTCTTGATTTTGTGGTATAGTGACCAACTTTTGCCCTTAAAGGAAAAAATATGGCTCGTATTGCAGGGGTGAATATCCCTAATAACGCCCATATCGTAATTGGTTTACAAGCCATTTATGGTATTGGCGCTACTCGTGCTAAATTGATTTGCGAAGCTGCTGGTATTGTACCTAGCACTAAAGTAAAAGATTTGGACGAGTCACAATTAGAAACTTTGCGTGAGCAAGTTGCTAAATATGAAGTAGAAGGCGATTTACGTCGTGAAGTAACTATGTCTATCAAGCGTTTGATGGATATGGGTTGCTATCGTGGCTTCCGTCATCGCCGTGGTTTGCCTTGTCGTGGTCAACGTACTCGCACCAATGCGCGTACTCGTAAAGGTCCACGCAAAGCGATTGCCGGTAAGAAATAATTTTAAAGGATTAAATTGATGGCTAAAGCAAACACAGCCTCGCGTGTACGTAAAAAAGTACGCAAAACCGTAAGTGAAGGTATCGTGCATGTTCATGCATCTTTTAACAATACCATCATTACTATCACCGACCGTCAAGGCAATGCATTGTCTTGGGCTACCTCTGGCGGCGCTGGTTTTAAAGGTTCTCGTAAAAGTACACCATTTGCTGCTCAAGTTGCAGCAGAAGCAGCTGGTAAAGTTGCCCAAGAGTATGGCGTTAAAAACTTAGAAGTTCGCATTAAAGGTCCAGGTCCAGGTCGCGAATCTTCTGTGCGTGCGCTCAACGCTCTTGGTTTTAAAATTACCAGCATTACTGACGTTACCCCATTGCCTCACAATGGTTGCCGTCCGCCTAAAAAACGTCGTATTTAATTTGGAGTGATTGAGACATGGCACGTTATATCGGCCCTAAATGTAAATTAGCTCGCCGTGAAGGCACTGATTTGTTCTTGAAGAGTGCACGTCGCTCTTTGGAATCTAAATGTAAAATGGATTCTGCTCCTGGTCAGCATGGTGCGAAAAAACCACGTTTGTCTGACTATGGTTTGCAGTTACGTGAAAAACAAAAAATTCGTCGTATTTACGGCGTATTAGAGCGTCAATTCCGTCGTTATTTTGCTGAAGCTGCTCGCCGCAAAGGTTCAACTGGTGAGTTGTTGCTGCAATTGTTGGAATCTCGCTTGGATAACGTGGTATACCGTATGGGCTTTGGCTCAACTCGTGCAGAAGCACGTCAGTTGGTATCACACAAGGCAATTACGGTTAATGGTCAAGTAGTAAACATTCCTTCTTTCCAAGTGAAAGCAGGTGATGTTGTTGCCATTCGTGAAAAAGCCAAAAAACAAGTTCGTATTCAAGAAGCTTTAGGTTTGGCAACCCAAATCGGTATCCCAAGCTGGGTTTCTGTGGATGCAGGCAAATTGGAAGGTGTATTTAAGAATATGCCTGATCGCGCAGAGTTGTCTGGCGATATTAATGAACAGCTGGTGGTTGAGTTCTACTCTAAATAATTACTAGCTCAATGAGGGACAGTTAAATGCAAAACAGCACTTCCGAATTTTTAAAACCTCGTCAAATTGATGTAGATACTTTGTCTGGCAATCGTGCCAAAGTGTCTATGCAACCTTTTGAACGTGGTTTCGGTCATACCTTAGGTAATGCTTTGCGCCGTATCTTACTGTCATCCATGAATGGTTATGCACCTACTGAAGTTGCGATTTCAGGTGTATTGCATGAATACTCAACACTGGACGGTGTTCAAGAAGATGTTGTAGACATTTTGTTGAACATCAAAGGTGTGGTATTTAAATTACACGGTCGCAGCGAAGCACGTTTGACTTTGAAAAAGTCAGGTGCAGGTGCGGTATTGGCTGGCGATATTGAATTGCCACACGATGTTGAAGTGGTTAATCCGAATCATGTGATTTGCCATTTGGCCAATAATGGTAGCATCGAGATGGAAATCAAAGTTGAAGAAGGCCGTGGTTATCAAACGGTTTCAGGTCGCCGTTCAGTGCGTGATGAAAACCGTATTGGTGCCATTCAATTGGATGCGAGCTTTTCGCCCATCAGTCGTGTTAGTTTTGAAGTTGAGCCTGCTCGCGTAGAACAGCGTACCGATTTGGACCGTTTGGTTTTGGATATTGAAACCGATGGTTCTTTGGATCCAGAGGAAGCTGTTCGTCGTGCGGCGCGTATTTTGATTGACCAAATGTCAATTTTCGCTAACTTAGAGGGAACTCCAGTAGAAGTGGTAGAAGAAAAAGCGCCACCTATTGACCCGATTTTGTTGCGTCCTGTTGATGATTTGGAATTGACTGTACGTTCGGCTAACTGCCTGAAAGCTGAAGATATTTACTATATTGGTGATTTGATTCAACGTACTGAAACAGAATTGTTGAAAACGCCTAATTTGGGTCGCAAATCTTTGAATGAAATCAAAGAAGTGTTGGCTTCAAAAGGTTTGACGTTGGGATCAAAACTCGAAGCTTGGCCGCCTGCCGGTTTGGAAAAGCCTTAAAGTTTGAATAAAAGGATAATGACATGCGTCATCGTAATGGTAATCGCAAATTAAATCGCACTAGTAGCCATCGTGCTGCGATGTTGCGTAACATGGCCAACTCTTTGTTGACCCATGAAACCATCGTTACTACTTTGCCAAAAGCAAAAGAATTGCGTCGTGTGGTTGAGCCCTTGATTACATTGGGTAAAAAACCTTCGTTGGCTAATCGTCGTTTGGCATTTAATCGCACTCGCGACCGCGATGTTGTGGTTAAATTGTTTGGCGATTTGGGCCCACGTTTTGCAGCACGCAATGGTGGTTATGTTCGTATTTTGAAATACGGTTTCCGTAAAGGCGACAACGCGCCTTTGGCTTTAGTTGAGTTGGTAGACAAAGCCGCTGCGGAATAATGCAGTATCTGAAACCGACCTTCGGGTCGGTTTTTCTTATGCCGTCTGCAGACGGCATCAGTCTTTTTGATAAATGATTTTCTACTCAATTGATGAAGTTTGCCATCAATTGCTTTGTTTTAATAATAATCAGCCCCGCAATTACGGGAACCTGAAGAAAGTATCCAAACCATGAAAAAAGTATTTATTCGTACCTTCGGTTGTCAAATGAACGAATACGACAGCGAAAAAATGTTGTCGGTTTTAGCCGAAGGCGATGATTTAGAACAAGTTTCCGAGCCAGAACAAGCTGATATTATTTTGTTTAACACCTGTTCGGTGCGAGAAAAGGCACAAGAAAAAGTGTTTTCTGACTTGGGACGCGTCAAAGGTTTGAAAGAAAAAAATCCGAATTTGATTATTGGTGTGGGCGGCTGCGTGGCTTCGCAAGAGGGCGAAACCATTGTGAAGCGTGCGCCTTATGTGGATGTGGTGTTTGGCCCGCAAACTTTGCATCGCTTGCCCAAAATGATTATGGACAAAGAAACCACAGGCTTATCGCAAGTGGACATTTCTTTTCCTGAAATTGAAAAATTTGACCACTTGCCGCCTGCACGAGTGGAAGGAGGTTCGGCGTTTGTGTCGATTATGGAAGGCTGTTCTAAATATTGCAGCTTCTGTGTAGTACCGTATACGCGTGGCGAAGAGTTTTCGCGTCCTTTGAATGATGTTTTGACCGAAATTGCCAACTTGGCACAACAAGGTGTTAAAGAAATCAATCTCTTGGGGCAGAATGTGAACGCTTATCGCGGCGCGATGGACGATGGTGAAATTTGCGATTTTGCGACTTTATTACGCATTGTGCATGAAATCCCTGGTATTGAACGTATGCGTTTTACGACCAGCCATCCGCGTGAATTTTCTGATGCAATTATTGAATGTTATCGCGATTTGCCGAAATTGGTGTCGCATTTGCATTTGCCGATTCAAAGTGGTTCAGACCGAGTGTTGAGTGCGATGAAACGCGGCTACACAGCGTTGGAATACAAATCCATCATTCGCAAATTGCGTGCGATTCGTCCCGATTTGTGTTTGAGTTCTGATTTTATTGTCGGCTTCCCAGGTGAAACCGAACGTGAATTTGAACAAACTTTGAAGTTGGTGAAAGACATTGCTTTTGACTTGAGTTTTGTCTTTATTTATAGCCCGCGTCCAGGTACGCCAGCAGCCAACTTGCCAGACGAAACGCCACACGAAGAAAAAGTGCGTCGTTTGGAAGCGTTGAACGAAGTGATTGAAGCGGAAACCGCGCGCATCAATCAAACCATGTTGGGTACGATTCAGCGTTGCTTGGTGGAAGGCGTGTCGAAAAAAGACCCCGACCAGTTGCAAGCGCGCACCGCCAACAATCGCGTGGTGAACTTCTATGGCACGCCAGATTTGATTAACCAAATGGTCGAGCTGGAAATCACTGAAACGTTTACCTTCAGCTTGCGTGGCGAGTTAGTGGCATAAGCGATTGAACGCCAAAAGATGCCGTCTGCAGTACAGTGAACTCTCTTTTAGCGAAGTTCACTTTAACTGCAGACGGCATCTTTTTTGAAAATTTCTGTCAAAAAACGGCTAAAGATATATAATACCGCTCCTTTATTTTTTGTGAATTTTTGTAATTATTATGGCAACTCAATCTCAAAGCGTGTTGGAACGTTTGTTCAAACTGCGCGAGCATGGTACGAATGTGCGTACCGAAATTTTGGCTGGGGTAACGACTTTTCTCAGCATGTGTTACATCGTGATTGTGAACCCGTCGATTTTGTCGATTACGGGCATGGATTTTGGCGCGGTGTTTGTGGCGACCTGTATTTCCGCGGCAATCGGCTGTTTGATTATGGGCTTGTTGGCGAATTACCCGATTGCGCTTGCCCCAGGTATGGGTTTGAACGCCTATTTCACGTTTGCCGTGGTGAAAGGCATGGGCGTGCCTTGGCAAGTGGCTTTAGGTGCGGTGTTCATGTCGGGCATCATCTTCATTTTGTTCAGCTTTTTCAAAGTGCGCGAGTTGGTGGTGAACGCCTTGCCAATGAGCTTGAAAATGGCGATTGCATCGGGCATCGGCTTGTTTTTGGCACTGATTGCACTCAAAGGTGCAGGCGTGATTGTGGCAAAAGAAGCGACTATGGTCGGCATGGGTGATGTACGCGAACCTGCGGTTTTACTGGCAATGTTGGGTTTTGCTTTGATTGTGGTGTTAGACCATTTCCGTGTACGCGGCGCAATCATCATCAGCATTTTGGCGATTACCGCCATCGCTGCAGCTTTGGGCTTGACCCAGTTTGAAGGCATTGTGTCGGCTGTGCCAAGCGTTGCACCAACTTTCTTGCAAATGGATTTCAACGGTTTGTTCACCGCCAGCATGATTAGCGTGATTTTCGTGTTTTTCTTGGTGGATTTGTTTGACAGCACAGGCACGCTGGTTGGCGTGTCGCACCGCGCAGGTTTGTTGGTGGACGGTAAATTGCCACGCTTGAAAAAAGCCTTGTTCGCCGACTCAACCGCGATTGTGGCGGGCGCAGCTTTGGGCACATCGTCTACCACGCCTTATGTGGAAAGCGCCTCGGGCGTGGCTGCAGGCGGCAGAACAGGTTTAACCGCCGTAGTGGTGGGCATTTTGATGTTGGCAGCCTTGTGGTTTTCGCCTCTGGCAAAAAGCGTGCCAGCGTTTGCCACTGCACCAGCTTTATTATTTGTTGGCGTGCATATGATGAAAAGCGCGGTGGAAATTGACTGGGACGACTTAACCGAAGCCGCGCCTGCGTTCTTAACCATCGTGTTCATGCCGTTTTCTTACTCAATCGCAGACGGCATCGCCATGGGTTTCATCAGCTACGCCGTGTTGAAGTTGTTGTGCGGACGAGCCAAAGAAGTGCCTGTGATGGTGTGGATTATCGCCGTGTTGTGGGCAGCGAAATTCTGGTATTTGGGTGCGTAAGTTCTGAAATTAAAAAACCGTTTGAGTGTTGGCTCAAACGGTTTTTGTTTGTGCAATCATTTTGACCAGCGTAAGGTAAATGATGTGTTTGCGTATCCAACAAAATGCCGTCTGCAGATTGTATTTTTTGCAGACGGCATCTTTTTTACTCAATCGCTTTCAAACCCTTAACGCACGATTTGCGTTAATTCGCCTTTGGCGTATTTGTTTGCCATTACATCCAGCGAAATCGGTTTGATTTTGCTGGCTTGACCTTCGCAGCCAAATGCCAAGTAGCGGGCTATACAAATTTGTTTCATCGCTTCCACGGTTTTTGCCAAGTATTTGCGTGGGTCAAATTCGGCTGGATTTTCTGCCATGAATTTGCGGATTGCACCTGTTGATGCCAAACGCAAATCGGTGTCGATATTGACTTTGCGCACGCCGTGTTTGATGCCTTCCACGATTTCTTCCACTGGCACGCCATAGGTTTCGCCAATCGCGCCGCCGTGTTCGTTAATCACTTTCAGCCATTCTTGTGGTACAGAGCTAGAACCGTGCATCACGATGTGGGTATTCGGCAAGGCAGCGTGAATTTCTTTGATGCGGTCGATGCGCAACACTTCGCCTGTGGGCGGACGGCTGAATTTGTACGCGCCGTGCGATGTGCCAATCGCAATCGCCAACGCGTCTACGCCTGTGTCTTTGACAAAACGGGTTGCATCTTCCACGCTGGTAAGCATCTGGTCGTGCGACAATTTGCCGACTGCGCCCACGCCGTCTTCTTCGCCTGCTTCACCCGTTTCTAAATTGCCCAATACGCCAATTTCGCCTTCCACCGACACGCCACAAGCGTGTGAGAATTCAACGACTTTGCGCGTGGCTTCCACATTGTATTCATAAGTTGAAGGCGTTTTGCCGTCTTCCAACAAAGAACCGTCCATCATCACCGAGCTGAAACCCAGCTGAATCGAGCGTTGGCACACATCAGGCGATGCGCCGTGGTCTTGGTGCATCACGACTGGAATGTGCGGAAATTCTTCAATCGCCGCCAAAATCAAATGACGCAAAAACGGCGCGCCTGCGTATTTGCGCGCACCAGCCGACGCTTGCACAATCACGGGCGCATTGACTTGGTTGGCGGCTTCCATGATGGCACGCATTTGTTCCAGATTATTGACATTGAAAGCAGGCAAGCCGTAGCTGTTTTCTGCGGCGTGGTCCAAAAGTTGGCGCATAGAAACGAGTGCCATGAGAAAAACTCCTATTTTGTAGTGTTGTGTAATCGCCTGCATTATAGCAGTGGATAGGGCAAGCGTCATGTGCTGGACGTGGAAATTTGCAGTCATTTTGCTTGGTTTGATTTGCTTGCGAAATTTATGCCGTCTGCAGCGTTGAACTTGTGCAAAACCGCTTTGGTAAACCGAAAAAAAAACACCGCTCAAACGTATCGCCGAGCGGTGTGATGTTTGCTGTTGATGCAAACGGTTTGAACGCATTTTATAAATGAGATTTTATTGCGCGAATTTTTCCAGAGCGGCAACCGCTGGCAATTCTTTGCCTTCCAAAAATTCCAAGAACGCGCCGCCACCAGTGGAAATGTAGCTGATTTGGTCGCTGATGCCGAATTTGCTGATGGCGGCTAAAGTGTCGCCGCCGCCAGCAATGGAAAATGCTGAACTGTCGGCAATCGCGCGCGCCAGCGTTTCCGTGCCGCCTGCGAATGCGTCAAACTCAAACACGCCAACAGGGCCGTTCCACACAATCGTGCCTGCGTTTTGCAAAATCGTGGCGAGTGCTTGCGCGGAATGTTGTCCGATGTCCAAAATCATGTCGTCTGCAGCAACGTCTGCCACGGTTTTGTGTTCGGCTGCGGCGTCTTCTGCGAACTCTTTGGCGGTTACCACATCGCTAGGCAAAGGCACGCTGCCGCCTTTGGCTGCCAGTTTTGCCATGATTTTTTTGGCTTCGTCCACCAAATCTGCTTCGGCAAGCGATTTGCCGATGTTGTTGCCGTCTGCAAGCAAGAAAGTGTTGGCGATGCCACCGCCCACGATTAACTGGTCAACTTTGTCGGCTAAACTTTCCAAAATCGTCAGTTTGGTCGACACTTTGCTGCCTGCCACAATTGCCACCAGAGGACGTGCGGGTTCTTTCAATGCCTTGCCCAACGCGTCTAATTCGGCTGCCATCAAGATGCCAGCGCAAGACAAAGGTGCAGCGGCGGCAACCGCTTCAGTTGAGGCCTGAGCGCGGTGTGCCGTGCCGAATGCATCGTTCACAAACACATCACACAAAGCGGCGTATGCCTTGCCCAGTTCAGCATCGTTTTTCTTTTCGCCCTTGTTGATGCGCACGTTTTGCAACATCGCCACTTCGCCTGCTTGCAACGCAGGTTTGTTTTCACGCCAATCGTTGAGCACGCGAACGTCTTTGCCCAGCAACGCACCCAAATGTGCCGCCACAGGTGCAATATCGTTTTCAGGCTGAAATTCGCCTTCGGTTGGGCGACCCAAATGCGTCATCACAATCACGCTCGCGCCTTGTTCCAAGCAATATTGAATCGATGCCAAAGACGCACGAATGCGCGTGTCATCGCTGATTTTGCCGTCTTTAAACGGCACATTCATGTCGGCACGAATCAAAACCGTTTTGTTTGCCACATTTTGTTCAGTCAATTTCAAAAAAGCCATGATGTTTCCTTATTTTCCTTGAGAATATTGAAAAAAAGCGTGATGAAAGAAGGATTTTGTCGTCTGCACTTGTGTTGCGCACGCGTTTGCAAACTGCAGACGGCACAAATTTATTTACATTGTTTTTGAACCAGTTGCACCGCTTCATCTAATTTCTTGCCGTTCACTTCGCCTGTAATCGTGTGTTTGAACGAACAGCCGCGTTTTTCCACTAAAGTGTAGGGATATGCCCCGATTTTGTTGCCTAAAGCGTTTAAAAACGCGCGACTGTCTTTGCCTGTGTAACGCCAAATCGGGTAACGCACGGGCGATTCTTTGAGGAACTTGCTGATGTTTTCTTCGCGGTCTATCGCGATGCCGATGAGTTCCACTTGTTTTTTGTTTTGTTTTTGATACCAAGCCGACATTTCAGGCATTTCTTTGCGACACGGTTTGCACCAAGTCGCCCAAATATTCACGATGCGAATCGGCGTTTTCCATTCGTTTAGACTGGCGGTTTTGCCGTTGGGAAAAACGCTTAAATCGTTGGCAAACGTCAGCGAACTGCTGGCTAAAAGTGCAGAAAATACGATAAAACGCGAAAAAAACTTGCTCATCATGATGCGCTCTCTGAAAGAAATGTCAAAAGATGGATTTTTGTAAAATGTTCGGAAAAACGAAAGAATTATAATCCTTTTGCTGCGGATTTAGCGGTTTGGCTGCAAATTTTTTTAACCTAAAACAGTTTTTTGTTGGGGCATTGGTTTACAATGCCGTCTGCAATCGGCATGGAATATGAAAAATGAGTGAAACAAAGTTATACCACAATCCGCGTTGTTCTAAATCGCGTGAGGCTTTGGCGTATTTGCAGGAAAACGGCGTGGCGCATGAAGTGGTTTTGTATTTGCAACAGCCTTTGAGCTTGGACGAAGTGCGTGCTTTATACCGCAAATTGCAGCTGGACAATCCGCGTTTGATGATGCGGGTGAAAGACGATTTGTATCGCGATTTGGGTCTGCAGACGGCAAGTGAAGACGAATTATTGCAAGCGATTGCCGAGCATTCGGCTTTGTTGGAACGTCCGATTTTGGAGACAGCAAACGCGGCGGCAATCGGACGACCTTTAGACAATATTATCGCTTTGCTGAATCGTTAAGTGATTGAATATTCAGCTATTGAGTAGGCAAAGAAATCAAGATTGATGATGAGAAAACCGTTTGCGCGACATCAAAGCCTGTGGGCGTATTTGTGGCGCGGAATCAAAATCAGCGTGTTGCTGATTGTGTTGTTTTGGCTGTATTGCCTGTGGCAGGTTTGGCATTACGCTGAACGCACTTTGCCCGCCGATTATCATGCTGATGTGGCGGTGGTTTTGGGCGCGGCGGCGTGGGACGTGCGACCATCGCCCGTATTTCGCGAACGCCTGAATCACGCGATTGCCTTGTATCAAGCGGATAAAGTGGAATATTTGGCGTTTACGGGCGGCACGCCCAAAGCAGGTTTCATGAGCGAAGCCGATGTCGGCAAGCGTTTCGCATTGAAGCAGGGCGTGCGTCGTGCCGATATTGTGTTGGAAAACACGTCGCGCAACACTTATGAAAACCTATTGAATATTCAGCCGATTTTGCGTGAACAAGGTTGGAAAAAAATTGTGATTGTCAGCGACCCTTACCATTTGGCGCGCACCGCGGCGATGGCGAAAGATTTGGGTTTAAATGCCGACTTTTCAGGTACGCCAACCAGTTTGTATCAGCAAGGTTGGAAAAAATGGCAATTCGTGCTGCAAGAAAGTGTGCAGCTGTTTGCTTATCACGGCTGGAAACTGGTGCGCTTTGTGTTTTGAGTGTAACTGATTATTTTGTTTGAATAATTGTGCCGTCTGCAGTGTGAGAT
Source organism: Neisseria sp. (assembly GCA_030531795.1). Classification (GTDB taxonomy): domain Bacteria; phylum Pseudomonadota; class Gammaproteobacteria; order Burkholderiales; family Neisseriaceae; genus Neisseria. Next base: position 16,049 of record JAUNMN010000011.1, on the reverse strand, counting down.
TGCGTTGTAGACAGCATATTTTGAGTGTGAATTTATGTTTTTGTGGTTCAAATTACTGCATATTTTTTTCATTATTTCGTGGTTTGCGGGGCTGTTTTACTTGCCGCGTATTTTTGTCAATTTGGCGCAACTGTCGCCGCAAGATGGCAGAGAATACGAGCGGCTATTAGAAATGTCGCAACGATTGATGCGATTTATGCAACCTTTGGCGATTGGCTCATTATTATTCGGCATCTTAACCGCCAGTTCGGTATCGTGGTGGGGCGAACCTTGGATACACATTAAATTATTGATAGGTTTGCTGCTTTTTGCCTATCACTGGCTGTGTTTTTTTCTGCTCAAAGCGTTTGCAGACGGCAAAAATACGCGTTCGCACAAATGGTTTCGCGTGTTCAATGAAATTCCCGTGTTGCTGATGTTTGCCGCTTTGTATTTGGTGATTTTTAAACTGAACTGATGCCGTCTGCACTAGGAAAACAAGATGAGTAATGTGGAAATTGAACGCCGTTTTTTGTTGGCAAACGACAGTTGGCGAGCACACGCCAGCGCGCCGAAATTATTGAGCCAAGGTTATTTGAGCGTGGAAAAAGAACGTACCATCCGCGTGCGCATTGTTGGCGATGAAGCATGGCTAACGCTCAAAGGCTATGTTTCCGACATCACCCGCAGCGAATTTGAATATCCGATTCCCGTTGCCGATGCGCAGCAGATGATGGCGACAATGTGTCCATTTTGTTTGCAAAAATACCGCTATCAAGTGGAATATCAGGGTTTTGTGTTTGAAATTGACGAATATTTAGCAGAAAACGCACCTTTGATGGTGGCGGAAATTGAGTTGCCCAGTGAAGACACGGTTTTTGCCAAACCCGAATGGTTGGGCGAAGAAATCACAAGCGATGGACGTTTTACCAACGCTTATTTGAGCAAACACGCCTATTCCACTTGGGCGAAATAAGCGAAAACGGCAACACAAGATTTGAAGCAGAATGCGGCGCATTCTGCTTTTTATTTGCCTAAAATGTGTCAAAAAACACCAAAATTTTTAGAAATTGATAAAATTTGCAAAGAAAAGTTATCAAAACACTAGCTTTTTTTTGCAAACTTCATTTATTATTATCATTCAGCGACTTTATTGATATTCAATTTAAATTAAAGCAAGAGGTGTATCGTGTCTGACAATCAACACACACAACGCGAAACCTTTGCCAGCCGCCGTGCATTTATGTTTGCCGCAATCGGCTCGGCTGTGGGTTTGGGCAATATTTGGCGTTTCCCCTATGTTACTTACGACAACGGCGGTGGCGCGTTTATGATTCCTTATTTGGTGGCTTTGCTGACCGCAGGCTTGCCTTTGCTGTTTTTGGATTATGCCATCGGTCATAAATACCGCGGTTGCGCGCCTTTGGCGTATCGCCGTTTGAACAAAAGTTTTGAAACTTTTGGTTGGTGGCAAGTGATGATTAACGTGATTATCGCGATTTATTACGCGGTAATTATCGGTTGGGCAGCGAGCTACACTTATTACGCGTTCAATAGCGCGTGGGGTGCAGACCCAGCGGGCTTCTTCTTTGGCGATTTCTTGCAAATGTCTAAAGATGTGGGCGTGGGTTTTGACTTTGTAGACACCATCGTTGGTCCATTGTTGGGCGTGTGGTTGGTTACTTTGCTGATTATGGCTTTGGGTGTGCAAGACGGCGTGGGTAAATCATCAACGCTGTTAATGCCTTTATTGACTGTGATGTTCAGCGTGTTGGTGGTGAGTGCTTTGTTCTTGCCAGGTGCAAGCAAAGGTTTGGACGCTTTGTTCACGCCAAACTGGTCTAAATTGAGCGAGCCGAGCGTGTGGATTGCGGCTTATGGTCAAATTTTCTTCTCATTGTCGATTTGCTTCGGCATCATGATTACTTATGCGTCATATCTGAAAAAGAAAACGGATTTGACGGGCACAGGCATGGTGGTGGGCTTTGCGAACAGCAGCTTTGAATTGTTGGCAGGTATCGGTGTGTTTGCGGCTTTGGGCTTTATGGCACAAGCGGCAGGCAAAGAAGTGAGCGAAGTGGCAACTTCTGGTATCGGCTTGGCGTTCATTGCTTTCCCAACCATCATCGATAAAGCACCGTTTGGTTCAGTCATCGGCGTGTTGTTCTTCGGCTCGTTGGTGTTTGCTGGTTTAACTTCTTTAATCTCGATTTTGGAAGTGATTGTGGCAGCGGTGCAAGACAAATTGCGTTTGCCGCGCACAGTGGCTACCGTTGCCGTCTGCGTTCCTTTGATGGTGGTATCAACGATTTTGTTCGGCACAACCACTGGCTTGCCTGTGTTGGACGTGTTAGACAAATTTGTGAACAGCTTCGGCATTGTTGGTGTGGGCTTCATTTCGGTAGCGACTATTGTTTTGACCAAAAACATGGACAAATTGCGCGACCACGTTAATTCGGTTTCTTCATTGAAATTGGGCGGCATTTGGAAATTGTTTGCTGGTGTGATTACACCGATTGTCTTGGCTTATATGCTGGGCGCGGAAATCCTGAAAATCATCAAAGACGGCTACGAAGGCTATCCAACATGGTTTGTCGGCACATTCGGTTGGGCGATGACGATTGCTTTGATTGTGATTTCGGTTGTCTTGTCGCAAATCAAATGGGACGCGAAAACAGAAGCGTTTAAAGAAGGAGATGAAGAATGAGCAGCAGCGCGATTATTATGATGATTATTGCGATTGTCGTGATTTGGGGCGGCTTAATCGTTTCGGTATTGAAATTGCCTAAAGAATAATCTCACATTCTTGGAAAAACCTGTCTATTTAGGCAGGTTTTTCGTATTCAAAATGGTAAAATGGCGCAGAATTTTCTTGATGCCGTCTGCAGACGGCATCGTTATGTCAAAAGGATAAAACAAGATGAATCGCAATGAAACTTTGTTTAACCGTGCCAAAAACATCATTCCAGGTGGCGTGAATTCGCCTGTGCGTGCGTTTGGCAGCGTGGGCGGCGTGCCACGTTTCATCAAAAAGGCGGAAGGCGCGTTTGTGTGGGACGAAAACGACACGCGTTATATTGATTATGTGGGTTCGTGGGGGCCTGCGATTGTCGGACACGCACACCCAGAAGTGGTGGAGGCGGTGCGTGAAGCCGCTTTGGGCGGTTTGTCGTTTGGTGCGCCAACTGAAGGCGAAATCGTGTTGGCGGAAGAAATCGCCAAAATTTTGCCCAGCGTGGAAATGTTGCGTTTGGTGAGTTCAGGTACGGAAGCCACGATGACCGCCATTCGTTTGGCACGCGGTTACACAGGACGCGATAAAATCGTTAAATTTGAAGGTTGCTATCACGGACATTCCGATAGCTTGTTGGTGAAAGCAGGCAGCGGTTTGCTCACTTTTGGCAACCCAAGTTCGGCAGGCGTGCCAGCCGATTTAACTCAACACACCATTGTGTTGCCGTATAACGATATTGCCGCTTTGCAACAATGTTTTGCCGAGTTTGGCGAACAAATCGCCTGCGTGATTTGGGAACCGATTGCGGGCAATATGAATTTGGTGCAACCGAGACAAGATTTTGTGCAAACCTTGCGTCAAATCACCGAGCAAGCAGGCACGGTGTTGATTTATGACGAAGTGATGACGGGTTTTCGGGTGGCATTGGGCGGCGTGCAATCGCTGCACGGCGTTACCCCTGATTTAACCACCATGGGCAAAGTGATTGGTGGCGGTATGCCGCTGGCGGCGTTTGGTGGCAAACGCGAAATTATGGAGTGCATTTCGCCTTTGGGTGGCGTGTACCAAGCAGGCACTTTGTCGGGCAATCCTTTGTCGGTCGCCGCTGGTTTGAAAACTTTGGAAATCATTCAGCGCGCAGGTTTTTATGAAAACCTAACTGCCGCTTCAGCTTATTTGGTGAACGGTTTGAACGCTGCTGCCCAAGAAGCTGGCGTGGCATTTTGTGCTGATTATGTGGGCGGAATGTTTGGTTTGTATTTTGCCGAACGCGTGCCGCAAAGCTATGCCGACATGACTGCCTCAAATATCGACGGCTTCAAAACCTTCTTCCACGGCATGCTCAATCAAGGCATTGCCTTTGGCCCATCGGCTTACGAAGCCTGCTTTATGTCCGCTGCCCACACAACCGAATTGTTAGACCAAACGATTAGCGTGGCGAAAAAAGTGTTGCAAGAAATGGCGTAAATGCTGTTCGCGTAAAAAAAATGTGCCGTCTGCGACTGAAAGGAGTCCCACAAGCGAAGCTGTAGGGACAGTTTTCAGCTAAACGCAGACGGCATTTGTTCATTTATTTTCATTTTTTTCACTTTTCGCTCAAACCGAAATGCTTCATTTGGTTTCGCCATTAAACGATGTTTAAACAACATTTAAACGGTATTTAAACAGCATTGCAAAGCTAATCTTTTTTCTTCTTCGCCCGTGGGTGGGTTTGGTCGTAGACTTTGGCGAGGTGATCGAAGTCCAATTTGGTGTAAATTTGGGTGGTGGATAAGCTGCTGTGTCCAAGCAATTCTTGCACCGCCCGAATGTCGCCTGCCGCTTGCAAAACGTGGCTGGCGTAGCTGTGGCGCAGCTTGTGTGGGTGCAAATGTTCGCTGCTGTGGTGTTTGATTGCCCAGTCGCGCAGGCGATATTGAATTTGGCGGGTGCTGATGCGTTTGCCGTGTTTATTGGTGAACAAGGCGGTTTCATCGCTGGCGGCAACGCGTTCGCTTAAATACTGGCGCACGGCGTTCAGTGCACTTTTGCCCACTGGCACTTGGCGCATTTTTTTGCCTTTGCCCAACACGCTGACCCAACCTTCGTCTAATAAAATGTCTTTTAAATCCAAACTTTGCAATTCAGATAAACGCAAACCGCAACCGTAAAGCAGTTCAAACATCGCCAAATCACGCGTTGCCAGTTCGTCATCGTCTGTGCTTTGGGCGTGGTTGAACACATGATTGAGTGGTTCGGCACTCATCGCTTTGGGCAAAAGTGGCGGAATTTTTGGGGTTTTGAGTGAGGCGATGGGATTGGCGGCGAGCAGGTTTTGGCGTACCAAAAAATCGCCATACTGTCGCCACGCCGACACTTTGCGTGCGAGCGAACGTGGACTTTGATTTTGTTGCGACAATTTGCGCAATACGCTGGCGAACACGGTTTTTTTGCATTCGGCTGCAGGCGGCAACAGGCTAAACAATTGCTGCAAATCGCGTTGATAGGCGGCGATGGTGTGTGCCGATTTGCCTTCTTGTTGCAGTTTTTGCACAAAATCGTTGAGATAATTGGGGAAAGTGTCGGTATTCATGGGGCGAGATTGTACGCGATTTGCGGTGGATACTGTGAAAAATCGCGTGCCGTCTGCAGGGTGGCAAACCCTTGTATAATGCGGTTTTGCCAACTTTTATCAACGAGAACGAAAGCAAACATGAACATCACGGTTTTGGCGGTGGGAACGAAAATGCCGCGCTGGGTGGACGAAGCGGTGAACGAGTATGCCAAACGCTTTGGACGCGACATTCATTATCAACTCAAAGAAATCAAACCTGAAAAACGCGGTGCGGGCGTGAACGCGGTGCAAGGCATGGCGGCGGAAGAAAAACGGATTGTGGAAGCTATTCCCGATGGTGCGTTTTTGGTGGTATTGGACGAACGTGGCAAAGCGCCCACTTCGGTGGAGTTAGCCGAATATCTGCGCACTTGGCAACAAAACGGCGAACATATTTGCTTTGTGATTGGCGGTGCAGACGGCATGACCGATGCGCTGAAACAAAAGGCGCGTTTGATGTTGCGCTTGTCCAGTTTGACAATGCCGCATGGCATGGTGCGCGTGTTGCTGACTGAACAACTGTATCGGGCGGTGTCGATTTTGAATAATCACCCTTATCATCGTGAATAAGGTTGCATTCAATCAGCTGAAAGAAAAAATGCCGTCTGCGATTGAAAGGCGTTCCACGAGTGAAGTTGTAGGAGCGATTTTCAGCTAACTGCAGACGGCATCGCCTATTGAAACGCACACAAAATCGCCGAACTTTTCAAATAAATCCGCTATTTTGCATTATCTCTTGTTATAATCCGCGTTTGCTTTTTGGTTGGGCAAAGCGTTGCTTGCCTTGCCCCGAAAAAAGATAAGGTTTTGAGTTATCAGAAAAATACCGCAAACCCCGTTTGCTGAGAGAAAACACCATGAGCCATACGCCCTTGTTAGACACCATAGACTTGCCGCAAGATTTGCGCCGTTTGTCGCCTACGCAGTTGCCACAATTGTCGGCAGAATTGCGTGCGTTTTTGTTGGAAAGCGTGAGCCAAACGGGCGGACATTTTGCCAGCAATTTGGGCGCGGTTGAATTGACGGTGGCTTTGCATTATGTCTACGACACGCCGAACGACCATTTGGTGTGGGACGTGGGGCATCAATCGTATCCGCACAAAATCTTAACGGGGCGCAAAAATCAGATGCACACCATGCGTCAATACGGTGGTTTGGCGGGTTTTCCCAAACGCAGCGAAAGCGAATACGATGATTTTGGCGTGGGGCATTCGTCTACTTCCATCGGCGCGGCATTGGGCATGGCGGTTGCCGACAAACTGGCAGGACGCGAACATCGCAGCGTGGCGATTATCGGCGATGGTGCGATGACCGCTGGACAAGCGTTTGAAGCACTCAATAACGCAGGCGATATGGACGTGAATTTGTTGGTGATTTTGAACGACAATGAAATGTCGATTTCGCCAAACGTAGGCGCGTTGCCCAAATATTTGGCACGCAATGTGGTGCGCGATATGCACGGTTTGCTCAGCACCATCAAAGCACAATCGAGCAAGGTGTTGGACAAATTACCAGGGGCAATGGAAATCGCCCAAAAAGTAGAAAACAAAATCAAAAGTATGGCTTCCGAGGCCGAACACATGAAGCAATCTTTGTCTTTGTTTGAGAATTTTGGTTTCAGCTACACAGGGCCAGTTGATGGGCATAATGTGGAGCAACTGGTTGATATTTTAAAAGATTTACGCAATCGCAAAGGGCCGCAGCTTTTGCATGTGGTAACCAAAAAAGGGCAGGGCTATAAATTAGCCGAAAACGACCCTGTGAAATACCACGCCATCGGCAAAACGCCGTCTGCAGACGGCAAAACCCTTGCCACGCCAGCGAAAAAACCGACTTACACCGAAATTTTCTCGCAATGGTTGCTTGACCAAGCGGCGGCAGATGAACGTTTGGTGGCGATTACGCCAGCGATGCGCGAAGGCAGCGGTTTGGTTGAATTTGAACAAGCGTTCCCGACGCGTTATTTTGATGTGGGCATTGCCGAGCAACACGCCGTAACCTTTGCCGCAGGTTTGGCGTGTGAAGGCACGAAACCCGTTGTCGCGATTTATTCCACTTTTTTACAACGTGCCTACGACCAGTTGCTGCACGATGTTGCCCTGCAAAATTTGCCCGTGATGTTTGCGGTTGACCGCGCAGGCATTGTCGGCGCAGACGGCCCAACCCACGCTGGTGTTTACGATTTAAGCTATTTGCGTTGCGTGCCGAATATGGTGATTGCCGCCCCAAGCGATGAAAACGAATGCCGTCTGCTCTTGTCCACTTGCTATCAGCTGGATTGCCCAAGCGTGGTGCGTTATCCGCGTGGCAGCGGAATAGGTGTAAACCCAACAAACGATTTGGCAACCGTGCCCGTGGGTAAAGGCATTGTCCGCCGCCAAGGCAAAAAAGTTGCCATCATTGCCTTCGGCAGCATGGTTGCCTCAGCCGCCGCCATCGCCGAACAACACGACTACACGCTTGCCGATATGCGTTTTGTCAAACCATTAGACAGCGATTTAATCTTGCAACTGGCAAGCGAACACGATTACTTGGTTTGTGCCGAAGAAAACGCTCAAGCAGGCGGTGCAGGCAGCGCAGTTTTAGAATGCTTGGCAGCCAAAGGCGTGTATAAACCCGTTTTGCTGGCAGGCATTGCCGACATTGTTACCGAACACGGCGACCCAAACCGCTTGTTAGACGACTTGGGTTTAAGCGAACCCGCCTTAAACCAACAAATTCAAAACTGGTTGGCAAAACTGGTTTGAGCATTGCGAATGAATTTGCAAATTGAAAAAAACTCGCTGCAAAAGCGAGTTTTTTTATTGCGTGTTTGAAAACGATGCCGTCTGCGTGCTTTGACTGCAGACGGCAAAAACATCATTCAGTTTAATTCGCTCAACGTTTCCACCACCTGATATTTCACGCCATCAAACACAGAAAAATGCTTTTTGGCACAGGCGATTTTTTGCTGTTCTGCTTCGCTTAATTTCGCCAAAACCACGCCATCTTGTGTGCTTTTACCCGTGTTTTTGGTTTCAGCAACAAAATAAACGTGTTCTCGATTGCGCATCACAATCGCCCAGTCGGGGTTGTAATTGCCGATGGGCGTGGGGATTTTGAACCAGTTGGGCAATTTGAAATACAGCAACACATCGTCATAATTTTCGCAGTTTTGAGCAAACGTGTGTTCAGTGTCGGAATCCAAGTTAATGTAATCCGCAAAAATGGTTTTGTTTGGATTTTGCACCGAAAAAGTATGCTGATTGCGGAAAAACTCCGAGCCAAATTGTTCCAAGTTTTGCCATTTGGCTAAACTTTGGGTGTAATGTGTGTCATTGTCGGGCAAACGAGCATATTCAATGCCGTCAATCATCAAAGCGTGCAATGCCTGTTTGATGGTTTCGCTCATCAAATCAATAAAATATTGCGGATTGTGGGCAATTTCGTTCACGCGTCCAGATTGTTGCACAATCTCAAAAATCGTTTGACGGGTTAATTGCGTTTTCTTTTGAATCGCACTCAACACATCGGGAATTGCCCAGTCCAGCTGAATGTGATGTTGCTTGCTGTCGCGTTCGCTTGCTTCAACGCCGTAAGTGATGCTTTGTGCCAAATCCGCTTTTTGCACCACAATGCCCGTTTTGGGAATTTCAGGCATTTGTTGAATCCGTTTCACTGCTTCGGCAATCAGTTTTTCGCGTTCAAATTGCACTGAATAACGCGTTTTGTGGCACAACTTCTGCCAAATGGCGACAAAATTCGGGTCTAGTGTGAAACCTTTGCGATAAGTTTGCTGTTGGCGTTGTTCTTTCTTTTTCGCCCCGCCGTTGGCAAATTGAATGTTGTATTCGTCTTCGTATTCCTTTTGCAAATTAGCGGCAAACGCTTCATAGCTTTCATTCGGAATCACGGTCAAAATATTCACGCCTTCATCGCGCACACGTTCGCCTTTTTGGTTCACCGCCAAACGCAAACCGCGTCCGATTTCTTGGCGTTTTTTAATCGGTGATTGCGTTTCATTGAAAGTGCAAATTTGAAAAACGTTAGGATTATCCCAGCCTTCTTTCAACGCCGAATGCGAAAAAATAAAACGCAAAGGCGTATCCAGCGACAACAATTTTTCCTTGTCTTTCATAATCAAATCATAGGTTTTCTCGTCTGCTTCGCTATTGCCTTTGGTGTCTTTGTCGGCAGAGAAATAACCATCGTGAATGCCGTCTGCACTTTTGCCCGTTTCCTGTTCGTAAATCTCTTTAAACCAACGCGCAAACTTGCCATCGTTGCGATAATTCGCCACTTTATCAATGAAAAACAAAGACAAAACCTTAATTCCTTGCGGATTGAGTTTGCGCTCTTTGCGTAAATGTTCTTTGATGGTTTCACGCATTTGCGTTTTCATGATTTCATCGCGCACCGCATCATCTTGTTCGCCCAGCGTGATGGTTTGCCCGTTGGATAAAGTCATCGTGCCGTGTTCGCGACTCAAGGCATTCACCACAAAACCTTGCCGATACATTTCATTGCCGCCCGATTTGACAAACAAATCATCGCCCGCACTCACTTTCACCGCTTTCTTTTTGGTTTCCAGTTTGTCCACGCAATGCAATTCCACATTTGCCGTTAATTTGGTTTTTTTCGGGTCAAAACCTTTGAGCAAAACATACGCACCGTTGGCATCGTGGCGCGCCACCACCGAATGCACTTCAATTTGCTTCACCAGTTTTTGATTGTATGCCGCAATCGGATTTAAGCTGAACACCTTGTGAAATGGCTGTTTGTGCGTTGCCGAATAACGCAACACAAACAAAGGATTCAGCGAATCAATCGCTTGTTGTGCCAAATCGCTTGCCATGTTTTGCGGTTCATCAATAATCACAATCGGACGCGTGCTTGCTAAATGCGTAATCGGTGCTTCGCCATTTTCGTTGGCACGGTTAATCAAATTGTCTTTTTTATTGAACGCGTCAATATTCATCAACAAAATTTCAATATTCAAACTTTGCGCGAATTGTTTTAAAGCGTTTAATTTGTCGCTGCGATAAGTTTGATGATGCACAATCGGCTTATCAAACAGATTATCAAAATGCGCTTTTGTGGCACGCAAAGTTTGGTTCACGCCTTCGCGAATGGCGACACTCGGCACGACAATCACAAATTTGCGCCAACCATAAGCGCGGTTTAATTCCAAAATCGTGCGCAAATAAACATAAGTTTTGCCCGTTCCCGTTTCCATTTCCACATTGAAATTCAAACCAAAATCGCCGATTGCCGTCTGCACCAGCGCATTTTGTTGTTGAATTTCATGCAAATTGCGTTCAATCTCGGTATGGCTCAACAGCAAACGATTGGCGATTTCGGGCGAAAACGGATTGTGCAAACCAAATTCGCTGCCATGATGTTGTTCGCCACGAAATAAATCCACAATCGCCGCAATCGCTTGCGTTTGAAAATCCAGTTGTTCAAATTGCAGTTGCATGATGTTGCCCCTTAAAACGTTTCAAAATCCACGCCAGCGTCTTGGCATTGCAAGGCGGCGTTGGCTTTGAGTGCGTCGTTGCCAGCGAAGACTTTGTCCAGTGCAAACACTTTTTTCGGCGCGCGAGCCAACACCGCGTGCATCAGCGCGTTGTCGCAACGTTCCAACAACAGCACGGTTGGGCGCGTGCCTTGCGCATTGTTGAGCCACACCATGCCGTCTGCAAACTCAATCGGGTCGGTTAATTGAAAACCCAAACGCAAAGCGATTTCGTATGCCATGTTTTCCACTGTTGCGTGCGCTTCAACCACATCTTGAAACAGCGACAATTGTTCGGCGATGCCGTCTGCAGTGGGATTGCACCACTGTTTGAAATTGCTGGCGGCAAGTTTGAATACCTTAAAACCCGTGTCCACGTTTTGTCCGCTGGACAAATTGCTTGCGATTTGCACGCCCGCACGGCGAATGCGTTCTTTGGCGATGTCGGCGATGTGGGCAAAACCTGCTTTACGCGCTTCGGATTTTTCGTCTGTGGTTTCGGGCAATTGCACGCAAATATAACGGCGATTGCCGCCGTCTTCCGCATTGAGTTGCATCACGGCGTGCGCGGTTGTGCCAGAGCCAGAGAAGAAATCCATAACGATGCTGTCTGAATTTTTATTTGTAACTAAATTCAATAAGTAATTTAATAAAGCTGTTGGTTTGGGGGTATCAAATGCTTCACGCGGTAAATTGAGATTAGCGATTTCATCTTTTGCAACAGCTAAACTGCCGCATTCAGTGAGTAAGTTGTAGTAAACATTTTCTGATTGCAAATAATCTTCAGGGCGTTTGATTAAGTAAACTTTTTTCTTTTTTTCATCAAAATACAGTTTGTTTTGAGATAACAAACCATCGGTTTCATTTTGTCCAAAAATTTTGTCTTTACCGATTGTCCAACGCATTCCTTTGGTAGGAAAAAATACTTCTTTTGTTTTAGGGTTTTCAATACCAAATAGCATCGTCGGTCGTGCATATGCACCTGAATTACTTTTTTCAATGCCTTCTAAATTGTATTCGCCGATTTCATCTTTGAATTTGTAAACGCGGTCAATTTCACGGTAGTTAAAAATGCCAGCTTCTTTTCGTTTGAAATAACAAAGAACATATTCGGTTAAACAACCTAGAATTTTTTCGGTATTGCCAGCGCCGCCTTTTTTCTTCCAAATCAGAGATTCAAAATTCTCTGCCCCAAACACTTCATCGCATAGCAATTTCAATTGCGCTTGTTCGTTGTCGTCAATCGAGATGAAAATCACGCCGTCATCGCGTAATAAGGTTTTCGCCAAATGCAGGCGCGGCAACATCATGGAAAGCCAGTTGCTGTGGTAATTGCCGTTGTCTTTGCTGTTTTTGCGAAATGCGCCTTGAAACACGCCGTCGTGTTGCAAGATGCCGTCTGCGTCGGTGTCGCCCACGCGTTTGGCATATTCGGCACGGCTTTCGGCAAATTTGTCGGGATAGATGAAGCTGTCGTTGCCTGTGTTGTAGGGCGGGTCGATGTATATCATTTTCACTGCGCCCGCATAAGATTTTTGCAGGATTTTCAGGGCTTCTAAATTTTCGGCTTCAATAAACACGTTTTGCGTGGCATCAAAATCCACGCTCTCGGCTTGGCACGGGGCAAGAGTGTATTCGGTTGGGGCTTGTAGGCTGCGATAGGCATCGGATTTGCCCGCCCAGTTGAGTTGATAGCGTTCTGAACCTGCAGACGGCACGTCTTCGCCCAAAACGAGTTTGAATTTTTCCCAGTCAATTTTGTCTTCGCAAAAGATTTCGGGGAAGATTTGTTTGAGTTTTAAGATGTTGTTTTGTTTGAGATTATTTGGGTTTTGGTGTATAATTTCGGTTCGGTTCGGTTCGGTTCGCCATTTTTACGTCTCCAGAAAGTAGAATGAGTGAGAGAATGTGAGATAAGGAAATGCCGTCTGCGGTTTGGGTAAAACTGAAATCCGCAGACGGCATCGTTATTTAAAACTTCGGAAACATGCCTTTCATGCCTTTTGCCATGCTCATCAGTTTTTTCATGTTTGCGCCGCTAAACATTTTCATCATTTGCTGCGATTGCTCAAACTGTTTGAGCATTTTGTTCACTTCTTGCACAGTTGTGCCTGCACCTTTGGCAATGCGTTGCTTGCGGCTGGCTTTGAGTAGGGCAGGGTTGGCGCGTTCTTTTGGGGTCATCGAATTGATGATGGCTTCCACGCGTCCCATCGCTTTTTCGGCTGTGCCTTCGGGAATTTGTTTGGAAAGTTGCCCCAACTCTCCTGGCATTTTGGACATCATTTTTTCCAAACCGCCCATATTGCGCATTTGTTGGATTTGGGCTTTGAAGTCGTTTAAATCAAAGCCTTTGCCTTTGCGCAGTTTTTTCGCCATTTCGGCGGCAACTTCTTCATCTATGCCTTTTTGTACGTCTTCCACTAAAGACAATACGTCGCCCATGCCCAAAATGCGGCTGGCGATGCGGTCGGGGTGAAACGCTTCCAAACCATCGGTTTTCTCGCCCACGCCGATGAATTTAATCGGTTTGCCTGTAACTTGTCGCACCGACAACGCCGCACCGCCGCGCGAATCGCCGTCCATTTTGGTGAGAATCACGCCCGTTAATGGCAAGGCTTCGTTAAAGGCTTGGGCGGTATTCACGGCATCTTGACCGAGCATCGCGTCCACCACAAACAGGGTTTCTACTGGGTTCACCGCCGCGTGCAAGGCTTTGATTTCCGCCATCATTTCTTCGTCTATCGCCAAACGACCTGCGGTATCGACCATCAACACATCATAGAAGTTGCGTTTGGCGTGTTCCAAAGCGGCTTGGGCAATCGCCACGGGCTGTTGGCTGGTGTCGGCTGGGAAAAAGTCCACTTCAACTTGCTCGGCAAGCAAACGCAATTGCTCAATCGCGGCAGGGCGGTAAACGTCTGCCGACACCAACAAAATTTTCTTTTTCTTGTCTTGGCTTTTCAGTAAACGCGCCAGTTTGCCGACGGTTGTGGTTTTGCCCGCACCTTGCAAACCTGCCATCAACACCACTGCAGGCGGTGCACTTGCCAAATTCAGCGCACTGTTTTCCTTGCCCATCAATTCCACAAGTGCTTGATTAACAACAGTAATAAAGGCTTGTTCGGCGGTTAAGTTTTCGGTGATTTCGCGACCGAGTGCTTTTTCTTTGACAGAAGCAACAAAATCGCGCACCACAGGCAAGGCAACGTCTGCTTCCAACAAAGCCAAACGCACTTCACGCAAAGCAGGTTTGATGTTTTCTTCATTCAACACCGCCACGCCACGAATATTTTTGAACACCGAACTGAATCGGCTGGTTAAATTGTCTAACATACTCAAATCTCGTTGAAAGATGCCGTCTGCAGACGGCAAGAAAAACCGATATTGTCTTTTTCAATGCAAAAGACAAGCTAAATCAATATTAGTTTGCTAAAATCGCCACATTCTACACCAAGCACACGCCACTGAATACGCGTAAACAAGGAAGATTATGCCGATTATTTTGAGTATCGTATTGCTGATTTACATGGCACTCGCCGCGCTGGCATGGTTTTGGCAACAAAAACGCAATCCGCAAGACTACCCAGCAAGGCTAGAACAAATCCTGCTCGCGCCCACTTTGCTGGCACACGGCATCAGCATCGCCATGCCGATTTTAAGCGACCGACTGGTGATTATGGGCTTGGGTTACGCCGTTGCCGTCATCACATGGCTCATGCTTGCACTCTATTTTGCAGGCAGTTTTTTCTACCGTTTACGCGGTTTGCAACTCCTATTATTCCCGCTCGCCGCCGTATTCCTATTATTTGGCATGATTTTCCCTGGCGAATACCTTGCCTACAAGCTAGAAAATGCCCCATTTTTGCTTCACATCGCCACATCATTGCTCTCATACAGCTTATTTGGCATAACCTGCTTGATTGCCGTTCTGATTTTGTGGCTGCGTCGCGCCTTACACAAACATCAATTTCGCCACGGATTAGGCTTTTTACCGCCTTTGTTAAGCCTAGAAAAATTCATGTTCCAAAGCATGTGGCTGGGTTTTGTCGTCTTAACCGTTGCACTGGTGAGCGGCACATTCTTCGCCGAAATCGTATTTGGTCGCCCCGCCATTTTCACCCACAAAACCTTGCTCACAGGCATCGCATGGCTGATTTACGCCGTTTTACTGCTCAAACGCAGCATGACTTCGTGGCGCGGCAAATCCGCCGCCATCTGGAGCATCATCGCCTTCGCCTTCATGATGTTTGGCTATGTTGGCAGCAAATTTGTGAGCGAAGTGATTTTGAAGTAACACTGCAGGCGGCATCTTTTCATTTCTATTGACGAACGAATGCTGATAAAACGTAAGAACAACACGGAATAAGAATAATATAAATAGAAACAGGCTACCGCATCGGTAGCCTGTTTTTCTTACATACTGCATACAACTGCTGTCCTCTATTTTTATGTGCCTTTGTTTAACTTGGCATTCGAGCATTTGCTCTTTTTGTGTTGAGAAATGTAATGGATTTGTAAACAAATGACAAGAATAAAAAACGCTTTAATTTAAATAAAAGCATAAAATTTCAATTTTTAGATAAATTTAAGTGGAAAATTTCTATAAAATATATTTTTAAGATAATATTTGCCAGATTATTGTGTATTTGCAAGATAAACACTCGTTCGTCAGATTTTCATTGATTTCACAATTTGCTTTTTGTGTTTTCGCACGGCGAAGTTGGGTAAGCGATTTGAGTGCAAAATATGTTCGCTATAATTAAGTGGACGCTAAATTAAATTGAATTTAGTGTCTTTATTTTTGTTTTGCAGTGTGAACCTTTCAGTGAGAACTCATGAACTAACGAGCTGGTGTAATCATGCCGTCTGCGTTTTATTTCTATTGATGAAAAAACCGCAGACGGTATCATCGCATCAGACCCCAAATTCCAAAGTATTTCCAAATCTCAAATTTTCCAAGCAAACTTTTCAAAAATTCCCGAAGCCAAGTCAAAAAATCTAAAATAAAATCCCCAAATAAAACAGCCGCATTTGCCCGTTTTCTGGTGGAACTTCCAAAAAATCCCGATTTAGCACTTGCGCAGTTAGTGAGAAGCGCGTATAGTTCGGTTCTTCGCTGATTTGCAGCGAATTATTTTTAGCGGTTGATTGAGTGTTTTTGAGTTTTTGAAGTAAGTTTCAAAAAAACGCTTGACAGTTTAAAATGACGTGCTAAAATAATCGTCTTTGCTCTTTAACAAACA
>JAUNMN010000010.1:26649-52954 GCA_030531795.1 Neisseria sp. | reverse complement strand
TTATATCCCGTTAGCATGGGCGTAATCAGGTTATTTTTCTTTATCCATTTATAGAAAAAGATGGTAGCAATGTGTATTGCCGCCAGCAATAACACAATATTAAAATTGATGAAATGCACGGCGCGCATGCCGTCTGCGAATGAAGTGCTGACTAAATGATTTAAAAAACCGTGATTGATGAAAGTGTTTTCGTCTGCGGTAAACAAGCCTGAAACTACCTGAATACTCAAAATCAGCAATAAGGCAACTACCATCAATGCGCCCAAAGGGTTATGACCCAATTGCGCTTTGGGGGACAATTTTCCTGCGAAATACGCTGGAATTTTGTGTGGCTGCACGAATTGCGCAAAGCGCGCACTTTCGCTGCCCCAAATGCCCCAACACAAACGAAAAATCAGCAAAGCGAAAATCCATAAACCGCAACGTAAATGCCAAACCAGCCAGTCGCCGCCCTGCTCGGCACTGAACCACATAAATGCCAATGAAGTGGCTAAACTCCAATGAAAAAAGCGCGTTTGCCAGTCCCATACTTTGATCTTTTTCATATTTTTCCTGTTTTTGATACAAAATGCCGTCTGCAGTTTAACATTGTTCTGCAGACGGCATCGCTGAATTTTTTGGTTTTAATCACGAACTTTGCTGAAAATCAAAGTGGCATTTGTGCCGCCAAAACCAAAACTGTTAGACATAATCGCGTTCAAACTCATATTTTGATTTTCGCGCACAATCGGCAAATCCGCCGCTTGCTCGTCCAAGTTTTGAATGTTCGCGCTGGCGCAGACAAAGTCATTCAACATCATCAAAATCGAGTAAATCGCTTCGTTTGAACCTGCCGCACCGAGCGCGTGTCCCGACAAAGATTTGGTCGAACTAATCAAAGGAATGTTTTGCCCTGCAAACGCTTCTTTGATTGCACCCAATTCTTTGGTATCGCCAACTGGAGTGGATGTGCCGTGGGCATTGATGTAGTCCACGCTGCCGCCGTGCTGCGCCAACGCCATTTGCATACAACGTACTGCGCCTTCACCAGACGGTGCAACCATGTCATAACCATCGGAAGTTGCACCATAACCCGTTAATTCGCAAAGAATATTTGCGCCGCGTGCTTTAGCGTGTTCGTATTCTTCCAACACCAAAATGCTGCCGCCACCCGAAATCACAAAGCCATCGCGTTCGGCATCGTAAGCACGGCTGGCGAGTTCGGGCGTGTCGTTGTATTTGCTCGATAAAGCACCCATTGCGTCAAATAAGCAACTCATTTGCCACGACACTTCTTCGCCACCGCCTGCAAACACGATGTCTTGTTTACCCAATTGAATCAATTCGGCGGCATGTCCGATGCAGTGTGCCGAAGTCGAACAAGCGGAACTGATGGAATAGTTCACGCCTTTGATTTTGAAGGGCGTTGCCAAACAGGCGGAAATGGTCGAACCCATGGTTTTGGTTACGCCATACGGACCAACGCGTTTCACGCCACTGCTGCGCAAAGTATCCGCCGCTTCCACTTGTGAAGCCGCCGACGCGCCGCCGCTGCCAGCCACAATGCCTGTGCGGATATTCGATACTTGTTCTTCAATCAAACCTGCGTGTTCAATCGCTTCTTGCATCGCCAAATAAGCATAAGCCGCCGCTGGGCCCATAAAGCGCAAGATTTTGCGGTCGATGAGTTCTTTCAAATCGATTTTGATGTTGCCCGCCACGTGCGAGCGCATGCCCAACTCTTGATAGGTTTCATCAAAACCAATGCCCGATTTGAGTTCACGCAATGAAGCCAACACTTCTTTAGCATTGTTGCCCAAGCTAGACACAATGCCGATGCCTGTTACCACCACTCGTTTCATTTATTTACTCCTTAATGAAGCCAGTTTCGTCGTCGTTTCCATTAACCCGATGCCGTCTGCGTTTCACAAACCATCAAATTTATGGATTTTTATGTTTAAAAACATAATGATTTAGGCAGGTTAAACCTGCCTTATGTGTTCGCCTGCAGACTTAAACTGCAGACGGCATCTGCTTAAAAATCGTCGGTGCTGGTAAACAAACCCACGCGTAAGCCGTTGCCTTCGTAAATCTTGCGACCGTCTACCAACATTTCAGCATCGGCAATGCCCAACACCAATTTGCTGTTCATCACGCGTTTGATGTGGATGTGGTAAGTGATTTTTTTGTTTTTCGGCAACACTTGTCCCGTGAACTTCACTTCGCCACAACCCAAAGCGCGTCCGCGCCCTGGTGCGCCTGTCCAGCCCAAGAAAAAGCCAACTAATTGCCACATCGCGTCCAACCCCAAACAACCAGGCATCACAGGGTCGCCTTCAAAATGGCAACCGAAAAACCACAAATCAGGATGGATGTCGAGTTCAGCGATGATTTCGCCTTTGCCGTATTTACCGCCGTCGGCTGTGATGCTGACAATGCGGTCTATCATCAACATATTCGGCAAGGGCAATTGTGCGTTGCCTTTGCCAAACAATTCGCCTTTGCCGCAAGCGAGCAATTCTTCTTTAGTGTAGCTATTTTGGGGAACAAAAGTAGTCATGTTTATCCTTGAAAATTTTGAGCGGTTCAACCGCATCTCATCTTTAGAGATTTAACTCTACAGTTTGCTTATTCTATCTTTTGCCTGCTGAATGTGCAAGACAAGTCGCGTTTTTTCGCTGTTTATTTAACTAAACAGCGAAACGGTTCACATATCAAACCACATTCTAACAAGATGCCGTCTGCAGACGGCAAGCCATTTTGACAGCAAAACTCATCATCAAGCAAGCCATTTTACGCATCAATAAATACAAAAAACGGATACCGAAGCACCCGTTTTTCTAAAAGCCACGCGATTAAACCACGGCTTCTTCTTTTTTCTTTTCAGGTTTGGCAAGGTTTTCACGACTCAAGCCAAACATCAGCAGCAAGGGGCTTGCCACCAAAACCGAAGAGTAAATACCGAACACGATGCCGATGGTCAAAGCCACCGCAAAACCGTGCAACGCCGCACCACCAAAAATCAACATCGCCAACACCATCGCTTCGGTCGAACCGTGCGTGATAATCGTGCGGCTCATCGTTGCCGTAATCGCGTTGTCAATCACTTCTGGCACTGTTTTATTTCGCATCGAGCCGCGGCGGAAGTTTTCGCGAATACGGTCAAACACCACCACCGACTCGTTCACAGAATAACCCAACACCGCCAACACGCCTGCCAACACCGTGAGCGAAAATTCCCACTGGAAAAAGGCAAAGCAGCCCAAGATGATAATCACGTCGTGCAAGTTGGCAACAATCGCCGACACCGCAAAGCGCCATTCAAAACGCATAGACAGGTAAATGATGATGCCCACCACCACCATGCCCAATGCCAGTAAACCATTGCTCACCAACTCTTCGCCCACTTGCGGGCCGATGAACTCGACTTGACGCAATTGCACGCTGGCATCATCTTTTTTCAAAATGTCCATGGTTTGATTAGACAACTGCGCCGAGCTGATGCCTTCTTTGTTTGGCAAACGAATCATGATGTGTTTATTCGTGCCCAAAGCCTGCACTTGCACTTCGCCCAACTTCAAACCGTCCAAGCTGGTGCGCACTTTATTGACATCTGCACCTTTGGTGTATTGCACTTCCATCACCGTGCCGCCCGTAAACTCAACCGAAAAATTCAGTCCTTTGGTAAACAGGAAAAACACCGCCGCGATGAAAGTTGCCAATGAAATGAAGGTCGTGAGCTTACCATAGCTCATGAACGGAATATCGCGTTTAAATTGAAATAATTCCATGCTTTACTCCTTATCGTCCGCAACCACAACTTGCGTTGGAATACCACCGCCAATGGAAATGCTGCTGAGTTTGCGACGACGACCGTACCACAAATTCACAAACATACGCGACACCACCACCGATGAGAACATTGAAGTCAAAATACCCAAGCAATGCACCACCGCAAAACCGCGCACAGGGCCTGAACCGAAAATCAGCAAGGCAATGCCCGCAATCAGCGAGGTGATGTTGGAATCGACAATGGTGTTCCACGCATGACGATAACCTTCGCTAATCGCAACGTGTGGCTTCGCACCAGCGCGTAACTCTTCGCGAATCCGCTCGTTAATCAATACGTTAGAGTCAATCGCCATACCCAAAGTCAATGCCATCGCGGCGATACCTGGCAGCGTTAAAGTTGCTTGCAACAAAGACAACAAGGCCACCAAGAACAAAATATTCGCCACCAAAGCCACGCTTGAGAAGAAACCGATTAAGCGATAGTACACAATCATAAACACCGCAACCGCTGCGAAACCCCACAAAGTTGATTTCACGCCTTTTTCAATGTTTTCTGCGCCTAAAGATGGACCAATGGTGCGCTCTTCCACGATTTCCATCGGTGCAGCCAACGAACCTGCACGCAACAGCAAAGAAGTGTCATTCGCTTCGGCAACATTCATATTGCCCGAAATTTGTACACGTCCGCCCGTGATTTCGGTGCGAATCACTGGCGCGGTTACCACCTCCGATTTACCTTGGTCAATCAACACCATCGCCATGCGTTTGCCCACATTTTCACGCGTCAATTGCGCAAAAATACTGCCGCCTGTGCTGTCCAAATTGATGCTTACTGCAGGTGCGCCGTTTTCATCAAACGACGGTTGCGCGTCATTGATGTTGTCGCCCGTCAATTCAACTTGCTTGCTCACCAAGTTCGGCTGCGGTTGCTCGCCTGCTGAATACAATAAATCGTAGCCAACTGGCACATTGCCTGCCAAAGCCTGTTGCAATAAAGCGGCATCGTCGTTCACCATGCGCACTTCTAAAGTTGCCGTGCGTCCGATGATGTCTTTGGCTTTTGCCGTGTCTTGCACACCTGGCAATTGCACCACGATGCGGTCTGCACCAGCTTGCTGAATCACAGGCTCTGCAACGCCCAACTCATTGACACGATTGTGTAAAGTATTGATGTTTTGCTCAACCGCTTGCTTGCGAATATTGTTCAAAGCCTGTTCTGATAAGGTCAAAATCACGCGGCTGCCATCGCTGGTGAGCGTGGCTTCTGGGAACAATTTACGCAATTCAGGCAAGGCTTTATTCAAATCAGCTTCGTCTTGAAACGGCACAGCCAAGCTGTTGCTGTTTTGCACGATGCTGCCTGTGCGGATTTTTTGCTTACGCAATTCGCGGCGAATGTCGCCAGCATAACGGTCAAACGTTTTTTGCAAAGCGGCTTTCATGTCCACTTGCATGGTGAAATGCACGCCGCCGCGCAAGTCCAAACCCAAAAACATCGGGTTGGCTTTGATTTGCGACATCCAAGCTGGGCTGTCGGCAATCAAATTCAGAGCGGTGATGTAGCCTTCGCCTAAATTGTTTTCAATCACATCACGCGCTTTGAGCTGCGTTTCGGTGTCTTTAAAGCGAATTTTCAGCGAGCCATCGGCGATGAATGCGCCATCGTTGGCAATGCCTGCTTGCTGTAAAGCCTGTGTTAAGCGGTTTTGCACGTTTTCATCAACCACAATCGATTGACGGCTGCTGGAAATTTGAATCGCTGGAGTTTCGCCGAAGAAGTTAGGCAAGGTGTACAAAAAGCCCAACACCAAAGTGGCGATAATCAGCAAGTATTTCCATATCGGATAACGGTTCATTATCAAACCTTTATTGAAATAAACAGCTTGATGGTTGCGATGCCGTCTGCAGACGGCAATCTGCACTTGGCACACGAACAATCAAGCTGCATTAAGGATTATTCTTCAGTTTTTGCGGCAATCGCGTTGCGTTCTACTTGCACTTCCACGCCACGCGCGATTTCTACTGTAAAGAATTTCTCGCCAGTTTTCACGATTTTGCCTGCAAAACCAGAAGCCAAAACCACACGGTCGCCAGTTTGCAAAGCCGCCAACATCGCTTGATGGGCTTTAAATTTCTTTTGTTGCGGACGCATGATTAAGAAGTAAAACACCAACATAATCAAGACTAAAGGGGCAAATTGCATCAAAGCATTTGTATCCATGGTTTTATCCTTTTGAATAAATTTGAATAAATGAAATTAATCATAAAAACGGCATCATTTGTTGGAAAACCCAAGCAAATAACAAAGTCGGCTATTTTAATCGCCACGCGCTTTTTTGGCTATCTCTTTGCGTATTTTTCTTGCACAACGATGCCGTCTGCAGCGCGAAAACTGCAGACGGCATCGGTATCATGAATCATGTTTACAAAGGCACATAGCCATTTGGATTAACGGGTTTACCGTCTTTGCGTACTTCAAAGTGCAATTTGGTGCGGTCGGCATCGGTGTTGCCCATGCGTGCAATCACTTGACCACGTTTCACGCTTTGCCCTTCTTTCACGTTCAAACTTTGGTTGTTGCCATAAGCGGTTAAGAAAGTGCTGTTGTGTTGCACAATCACCAAATTGCCGTAGCCACGCAAGCCTGAACCTGCGTACACCACTTTGCCGTCTGCGGCTGCTAATACGTTTTGACCCGCTGAACCTGCGATGTCCACGCCTTTATTGTTGCCGCCGAATGAGCTAATCACATTGCCTGCGGTTGGACGCTGCCAAGTGATGCCTTCAACGGTTCGCGTTGCGCCGCTCACGGTTGCGGTGCTGGCTGGGGTGCTTGGTGTAACAACAGGTTGGCTGACAACAGGACTCACTGCTTGGGCTACGGGTGCAGTGCGGTTGCTAGTTGGTGCAACATACCCCGCTGGCTTTACGCGCAAAACTTGTCCCACGCCGATGTTGTTGTCGCTGATGTTGTTCCATGCGCGCAAATTGTCTTGCGTGATGTTGTAGCGTTTAGAAATATTGTAAACCGTGTCGCCTTTCACAACTGTATGCGTTGCGGCGTTGATGTCTACTGGCGCGTAAGACGGCACATAACTGCCTGTGCTGGCGGCTGGCGGCGTGTACGTTGGCGCAGTGTAAGTCGGTGCGGTGTAGCCTGTGTTCACGCTAGGCGTTACGCTTGCACCTGCCGCATTTGGGTCGTATGGCGTTGCGCCATAAGGGTTGCTGGTGCTAACCGATGTGCTGTAGCTGCCGCTTTCTGTGCCTGCCACAACTGGTGCAGCAGGTTGTGAAAACCATGAACATGCGCCCAACATCATACTTAATGCTACTGGAATCAGATAAGGTGCTTTGCGTACCAACATTGATTGTTTCCTTCTCTTGAAAAAGCCATTTAAAAATCGCGAAAAAATTTCGCCTATCATAATGCAAACTTGCCCTGTTTCTCAATGTTTTCTTTATTTTTGTAAGCAAGAATCGGTTAATTTCTGTTATTTTACTCGCCCAAAACTTTACATTTCGCAGTTTTGCCAAAATTTTGCACAATTATGCAGCTCTTGATAGGCGGTTAAATCGATTTGTAAAGGCGTGATGCTGACAAAACCTGCTTCGCATTCGGCAAAATCTGTGCCTGCTTCGCCGTCCAAAACATCGCCCATCGGCCCTATCCAATACATTTCTTCGCCACGCGGATTGCGCATGGGAATGATGCTTTGTTCGTGATGCCGTCTGCCCAAGCGGGTGATTTTCAAACCTTGAATGTCTTCGGGTGCAACCGCTGGAATGTTGACATTCCACAAAATCGGTTCGCGTGGCGGATTTTGGGTTAGGTGTTTGAGCAACTGCCAAACGGCTTTTTCGGCGGTTGCCCAGTGGCGATTGCTGAAATCATTAAGCGAAAAGGCAATCGCGGGTATGCCCAATAAATACGCTTCAGTTGCCGCAGCGACTGTGCCTGAATACAAAGTATCATCGCCCATATTTGCACCACAATTGATGCCCGACAACACCAAATCGGGTTGAAAATCGGGCAAGGCGTGTAATGCCAAATGAATGCAATCGGTGGGCGTGCCGCTGACAAAATAAAAGCCATTTTGTGCCTGACGCAAACTCAAAGGCGTATCCAACGTTAAAGAATTGCTCACGCCGCTGCGATTGCGTTCGGGCGCAACCACACGCACATTGGCAAATTCACTGGCAACGCGTGCCAACACAGCAATGCCCTCGGCAAGATAACCATCATCGTTGCAAATCAAGATGTTCATATTTTGTCCTTGTTAAGCCAATAAAAATACGCAATGGCGACACATACTGCATAAAACAAAACACCGTATCGCCAAGACACGGTGTTTTTGCATGGGTGGCGAGCCTGACCCTTAGCACTGACTTTTCGGAGTGGGCTGCTGGCTTCCGCCCCTGACCCGCTGTTCCAAATTATCATGTAAGGAGACCCGCCAAAGAGAGTCAAAATGAAGCGCGCATTATAGCGATGTTTGCGCCAAACGCCAAGCGTTTTTCGTGATGCCGTCTGCGTTTTGTTGTTCTAAATATTGCTGAATATACTTTGATACGCGTTTGCACCAAGTTTGCAAAATTTGTTCACAAAATATACGCCAAGCAGCCAAACATCAAACCTGCAGACGGCATCGCATCAAGTTTTCGGTAAGGTTACGCCTGTTTGTCCCATGTATTTGCCGTTGCGGTCTTTGTAGGAAGTTTCGCACACTTCATCGCTTTCAAAGAACAAAACTTGCGCCACGCCTTCGCCCGCGTAAATTTTGGCGGGCAGCGGCGTGGTGTTGGAAAATTCCAGCGTTACATAGCCTTCCCATTCTGGTTCAAACGGGGTAACGTTCACGATGATGCCGCAACGCGCGTAAGTGGATTTGCCCAAACACACGGTCAACACATTGCGCGGAATGCGGAAATATTCCACCGTGCGCGCCAGCGCGAATGAGTTGGGCGGAATGATGCAATAATCGTCTTCCACCGTTACAAAATTGCGCGTGTCAAAATTTTTCGGGTCGACGATGGTGCTGTTGATGTTGGTGAAAATCTTAAATTCGTTGGCGCAGCGAATGTCGTAGCCATAGCTGGAAGTGCCGTAAGAAATGATTTTTTGACCGTTTAACTCTTTGATTTGACGCGGCTCAAACGGCTCAATCATGCCGTATTGCTCGCTCATGCGCCGTATCCATTTGTCTGATTTAATGCTCATTTTTTCACTTTCTCAACTCAAGATGCCGTCTGCAGATGGCATCTGTGTTTTTCGCTTAACTGATTTAATGAATTTTACCGATGCGGCTCATGTCGCCAAAATTCAGCCAAATAAAGAAGGCCTTGCCCACAATCAAATTGTCTGCCACAAAACCCCAATAACGCGAATCTTCGCTGTTGTCGCGGTTGTCGCCCATCATAAAATAACGCCCTTCAGGTACGCGACACGAAAACGCGCTGCCGTCTTCAGCGTATTCACAATTTTCACGGAAAGCAAAATCAGGGCGCACGCCTTGTGGCAAGAAACTTGGGTAATCAGCCATTTTCAAAACAGGGAAAGTTTTGCCATTTAATTGCTCATCAAACGTTTGCGCTTTGATTTCCACCGCGCCATTTGGCGTTGCTTCAACATAATATTGCTCGCCAGCTGGCGTATCTTTCACTTCTTCTCCATTGATGAACAGGGTTTTGTTTTTGTATTCCACCAAATCCCCTGGCACGCCAATCGCGCGCTTAATATAGTTCGCGCTTGGGTTTTCAGGATAGTTAAACACCACCACATCGCCGCGTTCGACTTTGCCCGTATCAATCAATACATTATTGATAATCGGCGTGCGAATGCCGTAGCTAAATTTGTTTACCAAAATAAAATCGCCCACCACCAAACCTGGACGCATCGAGCTAGACGGAATTTGGAACGGCTCGGCGATGAAGGTGCGCAACACAAAAATCACGGCAATCAAAGGGAAAAAGCTGCCGACATAATCGCGAAAATGGTTGCCGTCTGCAACATTGCTTTTGGCACTCAATTTGCGCCAAACCCACACCGCGCCCGTGAACAACACGCACACCAAAAACACCGCTGTGAAGCTGACAAATTGCGCCAACAAACCAGCCGAACCGCCGATTAACAGCAAGTACGCCCACTCAATGCCCTGCCCCCATTCGCCGTTTTCATTGCGTTCTTTCTTGCTGGAAAACAACAAAAACGCGCCCAAAGCCAAAGCTGCGATTGCCAACAGCAACCAAATATTCATTATTTATCTCCCACTTGCAAGATTGCCAAAAATGCCGATTGCGGAATTTCCACATTGCCCACTTGTTTCATGCGGCGTTTACCCGCTTTTTGTTTTTCCAACAGTTTTTTCTTACGCGTGATGTCGCCACCATAACATTTCGCCAACACGTTTTTGCGTAATGCTTTCACGTTTTCGCGAGCAATGATTTGGCTGCCAATCGACGCTTGCACCGCAATATCAAACATTTGGCGCGGAATCAATTCGCGCATTTTCGCCGCCAATTCGCGGCCGCGATGCACCGAACTTTGACGGTGAACAATCAAACTCAAAGCATCGACTTTTTCACCATTGACCATAATATCTAATTTAATCAAATCAGACGGTTGGAATTCTTTAAATTCGTAATCCAAAGAGGCATAACCGCGTGAAGTAGACTTCAATTTATCAAAGAAATCCATCACCACTTCATTCATCGGCAAATCATAAGTCAGCATCACTTGGCGACCCAAATACTGCATATTGCGTTGCACGCCGCGTTTTTGGTTACACAGCGTCATCACATTGCCAACATAATCTTGCGGCACGAGAATGGTTGCCGTGATAATCGGTTCTAAAATCGTGTCTATGCTGCCAATATCGGGCAATTTAGACGGATTTTCCACTTGGATTTTTTCGCCATTTTTCATGATGACTTCATAAACCACAGTCGGTGCAGTGGTAATCAAATCCATGTCAAATTCGCGCTCCAAACGCTCTTGCACGATTTCCAAGTGCAGCAAACCCAAAAAGCCGCAACGGAAACCAAAACCCAATGCCTGCGACACTTCAGGTTCAAATTTCAAAGACGCGTCATTGAGTTGCAATTTTTCCAAAGCATCGCGCAAGGCTTCGTAGTCGTGGCTTTCCACGGGATACAAACCCGCAAACACTTGACTTTGCACTTCCTTAAAACCCGCCAAAGGTTCTGCCGCAGGATTTTGCACCAGCGTAACCGTGTCGCCGACTTTCGCCTGCCCCAACTCCTTTACGCCCGTAATCAAAAAACCCACTTCGCCAGCAGATAATTGCTGTTTTTGCACCGATTTTGGCGTGAACACGCCCAATTGTTCCACTTGCGATTCGGCTTTAGTGGACATAAAACGCACTTTGTCTTTGAGTTTAATCGTGCCATTTTTCACGCGAATCAGCATCACCACGCCAACATAATTATCAAACCAAGAATCAATAATCACCGCCTGCAATGGCGCATTTTCATCACCCTCAGGTGCAGGCACTTTGGCTACAATTTCTTCCAACACGTCTTCCACACCCAAACCGCTTTTGGCTGAACACGTTACCGCACCCACCGCATCGATGCCGATGATGTCTTCAATTTCTTGCGAGACGCGGTCGGGGTCGGCAGCGGGCAAATCAATTTTGTTCAACACAGGCACAACTTCCACACCCAAATCAATCGCGGTGTAGCAGTTGGCAACGGTTTGCGCTTCCACGCCTTGCGATGCGTCCACCACCAATAACGCACCTTCACACGCCGACAAACTGCGCGACACTTCATAAGAAAAGTCAACGTGTCCGGGGGTGTCAATCAAATTCAATTGATAGGTTTCGCCATTGCGTGCTTTGTAGTTGAGTGCTGCCGTCTGCGCTTTAATCGTGATGCCACGCTCTTTCTCAATATCCATAGAATCAAGCACTTGCGAACTCATTTCGCGATTATCTAAACCGCCGCAATATTGAATGAAGCGGTCGGCAAGCGTGGATTTACCGTGGTCGATGTGGGCAATAATGGAAAAATTACGAATATTTTTCATAGATTTGAATGATTTGTATTTAATTATGAAAGTAAAAGCTGGGAAATGCCGTCTGCAACACGTTTTGTTTCACCGCAGACGGCATCGCATTCTGTCAAAATCAGCCGATAAAAATTTTCCGCATTTTAACAGATTTTTGAAGATTTTTTGCGGATTATCGCCCACTTATCTGCGCTACCAAATACGCACGCACCGCCGCTTCGTCTAAATGCCAGTGGCACAATTCATGTTCTCCATGCAATAAAACAGGAACAAGTTCATTGTATTTCTCTTCTAAAACGGGGTCAGCATCCACATCAATCAGATTGATTTCAAACTCATATTCTTGTTTTAATTGATTTAATTGTGCCAACATTTGATGGCACAAGCTGCAATATTCGCGAAACATTAAGTCTAATTTCATCGTTTTCTTTTCTGAATTTCAGGCACAAAATATCGGCGATTATACGCCAAATAAAGGGCAAATTTGCGTATAATGCGGTTTTCTTGTTTTCGCAAACGAGCAGATTATGCTTAAAATTTCTACTCAATTTGATGCTGGCTCAGTAGTCGTACGCGATTTGAGTGATGCACAAAACATTCGTTTGGCTTTGCGCCCCGACAATGCGGCGGATTTTGCCCAATGGTTTTATTTTCGTTTGCAAGGTGCGGCATACACGCCTTGTGTGATGCACTTTGAAAACGCTGCGCAATCCGCCTATCCCGATGGTTGGGAAGATTATCAAGCCTGCGCTTCATACGACAGACAAAACTGGTTTCGCGTGCCAACGCGTTATGAAAACGGCGTATTAACCATTGAACACACGCCGCTTGCCAACAGCGTTTACTACGCTTATTTTGAACCTTATTCCAGCGAACAACATTTAAACTTGCTTGGCGACGCTCAAGGCAGCGGTTTGTGCCAAATCGATGATTTGGGCAGTACTTTGCAAGGGCGCGACATCAATTTGCTCACCATCGGCAATCAAGTGGAAAGCGATTTAAAAGTGTGGGTCATCGCACGCCAACACCCAGGCGAAAGCATGGCGGAGTGGTTTATCGAAGGTTTGCTCGCTCGCCTGCTCGACCCGCAAGATGCAACCGCACGTGCTTTGCTTGACCAAGCAACCTTTTACATCGTGCCGAATATGAACCCAGACGGCGTGGCTTTGGGCAATTTGCGCACCAACGCGGCAGGGGCAAACCTCAATCGCGAATGGCTCAATCCAAGTTTAGAGCGCAGCCCAGAAGTTTTAGTGGTGCGTGAAAAAATGTTGGCAACAGGCGTAGATTTGTTTTTGGACATTCACGGCGATGAGGGTTTGCCTTATGTGTTTGTCGCTGGCACGGAAGGCGTGCCGTCTTATGATGAACGCATTACCAAACTGGAAACGCAATTCAAAACCGCGTTTGCCGCCGCCAGCCCCGATTTTCAAGATGAATTTGGTTATGCCAAAGACGCTAAAGGCGAAGCGAATTTGAGCATGGCAACGGCGTGGACGGGCGAACAATTTAAGTGTTTGGCATACACTTTGGAAATGCCATTCAAAGACAATCACAATCTGCCCGATGACGATTTTGGCTGGAACGGTCAGCGTTCCTTGCGTTTGGGCGAAGCGATATTGTCGGCGATTTATCAAGTATTGCCGAATTTGCGTTAAACCAAAAAACGATGCCGTCTGCAAACTCAACCGCAGACGGCATTTTTATTTATCGCTTTTTATTCAAAACCTGATTAAGCCAACAAACCCAAGTTTTCCAAAACATTTTGCACATCTTCACGCCTGCCGTCTGCACTCAACACCAAACTCAATAATGACGTTGCCGTTTCCAAATTGCATTTGCCGCCACTGATTGAACCTGCTTGACGCAAGGCATCGCCTTCGGCATAGACTTTAGCGGCGCAACCTTGTGCCACTTGGCTGATGTTGAGCAAAATGCCGCCGCGTGCGGTGTAGCTTTTCACCGCATCAATAAAATCGGCATCACTCGGAGCGTTGCCGTGTCCAAAGGTTTGCAAAATCACGCCTTTGGCTTGAGTGTTTCGCAAACTTTCGGCAATGGTTGCCAACATTTGCCCTGGGATTAAGGTGTACGCCGCCACATTCACATTTGGGTTAATTGTTGCAAATTCTGCATATTTCGCCGAACTTAAACGCAAATCGTGCCAACTTCCTTGCTCGTAACGCCCCAATTCACCAAAATGCCAGTTGGCGAAGCCGTCTGCAGTTTCGGTGCTGACCTTACTGCTGCCCACCGCGCCAAATAATTTGCCATTAAACGCCAACGCCACTTGCTGCAAATCGGCTAAATCCAAAGCGGCAACGGCGGTTGCCAAGTTTTTCGGTGCATCGCTGTTCGCCGAATTGTATGGCCACTGCGAACCCGTCAATACAACGGGTTTTGTCAATTTGCCCAAACTCAAAGCCAAAAAATTCGCGGTGTAAGCCAGCGTGTCTGTGCCATGCAAAACCAACACGCCATCGTATTTTGGCAAAGCGGCGCGGATTTGCCCCAGCCAATCTTGCCAGTTTTGCAAACGCAAAGCAGACGAATCAATCAGCGGCGTGCAAACCTGCCAATCAAAATCCATGCCTTCGGCAAAAGGCGTAAGCGCTTGATTGACCAATGCTGTGTCGGGGCGCAAACCTCGTTCGCTCTCGCTCATGCCGATGGTGCCGCCTGTGTAGAGTACAAAAATCCGTTTTTTCATGCTGGTTCTCAAAAGCCAAAAATAGCCGAAATTGTATCTTTAAAACCGCCTGCGGTAAAATGTCGCCCTTTTCATTGATTCACATCGCCATGAACCCTTTGCCACTCGCAGACGGCATCAAAGCCAGCTATCTCAATCTGCCGCACGACAAACGTTTTTCTGGGCAAACCTTGCTCGCTTTTCTGTGTTGGCGTTTTCCATTCATCAGCGAAAACGACTGGAAAAAGCGTTTGAACAGCGGTTTTGTGGTTCGCAGCAACGGCGACAAACTCAATGAACACACGCCCTATTTGGCTGGCGAAAAAATTTTTTATTATCGCGAAATCAGTCGCGAAGACGAACCCCGTATTCCGTTTGACGAACAGATTTTGCACATTGACGAACATTTGATTGTGGTGGACAAACCGCATTTTTTGCCTGTGATTCCGAGCGGACGATTTTTGCGCGAAACCCTGCTCACGCGTTTGCGTTTGCGTCCAGACTTACAACATTTATCGCCCGAAAACTTCACGCCCTTACATCGTTTGGACAAAGACACCGCTGGCGTGATGCTGTTTTCGCACAATCCAGCCACGCGCGGCGCGTATCAAACCATGTTTCAAAACAAAGTGATACAGAAAACCTATCACGCCATCGCCCCCACGCGCAACGATTTGGTTTACCCGCATCGCATCAGTTCACGCATGATACGCGGCGACAAATTTTACTTAACGCAAGAAGTGGCAGGCGAAGCCAATGCCCACACGATTATCGAACTTTTACAAAACGGCGGCACATTCAGCCTCTATCAACTCACCCCCGAAACAGGCAAAAAACACCAGCTGCGCGTGCATATGATGTCGCTCGGAATGCCTTTGCTCAACGATGTTTTATACCCCACACCCTTACCTGCTGGCGAAGACGACTACAACAAACCCTTGCAACTGCTCGCCAAAAGCATCACCTTTGCCGACCCCATCACGAGCGAAAAGCGCGAATTTATCAGCCAACAAATTCTGCGTTTGCCTGATTGTTTATCCGACTGTTTGCCTGATTAAATATCGCCAAATCACGCCAAGCGTTCGCCCAAACAAAAATGCCGTCTGCAGACGGCATCTGGTTTTGTTTCATTCATTGACACACGCTATCTATTTGTTCAATAGCTTTTTAAAGCCAAAAAAGCTAAAATAGCCAGTTTTTTCCGATTTCACTTTTTCCTTCGTTTGCCGTTTGTCGTGGCAAGCGAATACTTTATTTCCTATGAAAAACAGCAAACAAAACAACACCATCACCATACGCGGGGCGCGTACGCACAATTTAAAAAACATTGATTTGGACATTCCGCGTCATCAGTTGGTGGTGATTACGGGTTTGTCGGGCAGCGGCAAATCATCTCTGGCGTTTGACACGCTTTATGCCGAGGGGCAACGCCGTTATGTGGAAAGTTTGTCGGCGTATGCCCGTCAGTTTTTGCAAATGATGGATAAACCCGATGTGGATTTGATTGAGGGTTTGTCGCCTGCGATTTCCATTGAGCAAAAATCCACCAGCCACAATCCGCGTTCCACAGTCGGCACGGTTACGGAAATTCATGATTATTTGCGTCTTTTATACGCACGCATCGGCACGCCGCATTGCCCCGACCACGATTTGCCACTTGCCAGCCAAACAGTTTCGCAAATGGTGGACGCGGTGTTGGCTTTGCCCGAAGACACGCGCATCATGATTTTGGCACCTGCGGTGCGTGAACGAAAAGGCGAGTTTGTGGACTTTTTCCACGATTTGCAGGCACAAGGTTTTGCCCGCGTGCGCGTGGATGGCGAAGTGTACACGCTGGACGAAGTGCCGAAGTTGGAAAAAAATTTCAAGCATAATATTGATGTGGTGATAGACCGCGTTAAAGTCAAACCTGAAATGAAACAACGTCTTGCCGAAAGTTTTGAAACCGCTTTGCAACACGGCAACGAACGTGCCATTGCTTTGGAAATGGACGGTGGACAAGAACACTGGTTTTCAGCACGGTTCGCCTGCCCTGTTTGCTCGTATTCGTTGCCCGAATTAGAACCGCGTCTGTTTTCGTTTAACAATCCAGTTGGCGCGTGTCCGAGTTGCGATGGTTTGGGCAGCACCAACTTTTTTGACCCGAAATTGGTGGTGGCACACCCCGAATTGTCGCTGGCGGCAGGGGCGATTGAAGGTTGGGACAAGCGCAATCAATTTTATTTTCAAATGATTCAATCACTTGCCAGCCATTATGGTTTTGATGTGCAGACGGCATGGAACGATTTGCCGCCTGCAGTTCAGAAGGTTGTGTTACACGGCTCAGGCAAGGAAGTGGTTGAATTTAAATATTTATCAGAAAAAGGCACAACCTTTAACCGCAGCCACGCTTTTGAAGGCATTTTGCCAAATTTGGAACGCCGCTATCGCGAAACCGACAGCGAAACCGTGCGCGAGCGTTTGCGTGAATACCAAAGCCATCGCGCTTGCCCAAGTTGCAGCGGTGCGCGTTTGCGTAAAGAAGCGCGTCATGTATTTGTCGGCGGCAAGGCATTGCACGATGTTTCTGCTTTGCCTTTGAGCCAAACCCTTGCTTTTTTTGAAGATTTAACTTTAGACGGCAACAAAAAACACATCGCCGAAAAAGTGTTGAAAGAAATCACCGAGCGTTTGGGTTTTCTCATCAATGTTGGTTTGGATTATTTGAATTTAAGTCGTTCGGCGGAAACTTTGTCGGGCGGCGAAGCGCAACGCATTCGCTTGGCAAGCCAAATCGGTTCGGGTTTGACGGGTGTGATGTATGTGCTGGACGAACCGTCTATCGGTTTGCACCAACGCGACAACGACCGCCTGCTCGGCACGCTCAAACGCTTGCGCGATTTGGGCAACAGCGTGATTGTGGTGGAACACGATGAAGACGCGATTCGCGCTGCCGATTTTGTGGTGGATATGGGACCTGGTGCAGGCGAACACGGCGGCACGGTGTTAATCGCCGACACACCCGACAAAGTTGCCAAATGCGAACATTCGGTTACAGGGCAATATTTGAGCGGACGAAAACAGATTGCGATGCCGTCTGCACGCACTCCAGTCAACCCCGACAAAATGCTGCGATTGCTCGGTGCAAGTGGCAATAATTTGAAAAACGTCAATTTAAACTTGCCTTTAGGTTTGATTACTTGCATCACTGGCGTTTCGGGCAGCGGCAAATCCACGCTGATTAACGACACACTGGCGAAAATCACCGCACGCGAACTCAATCGTGCTCAAGAAGACGCTGCACCTTATCGTGAAATTCACGGTTTAGAACATTTGGACAAAGTCATCAATGTTGACCAGTCGCCGATTGGACGCACGCCGCGTTCCAACCCTGCGACTTACACAGGTTTGTTCACGCCGATTCGCGATTTGTTTGCTGGCGTGCCGCTGTCGCGCGAACGCGGTTACAGCGTGGGGCGTTTTTCCTTTAATGTGAAAGGCGGACGTTGCGAAGCGTGTCAAGGCGATGGCGTGATTAAAGTGGAAATGCACTTTTTGCCCGATGTGTATGTGCCGTGTGAAGTGTGCCACGGCAAACGTTACAACCGCGAAACGCTGGAAGTGCAATACAAAGGCAAAAACATCAGCCAAGTTTTGGAAATGACGGTTGAAGAAGCACGCGAATTTTTTGATGCCGTGCCAACCATTGCCCGAAAACTGCAAACCTTGATGGACGTGGGTTTGGGCTATATTCGTTTGGGACAATCGGCAACCACTCTGTCAGGTGGCGAAGCACAACGCGTGAAACTGGCGTTGGAATTGTCCAAACGCGACACGGGCAGAACGCTTTATATTTTGGACGAACCGACTACGGGTTTGCACTTTGCCGACATCGCGCTTTTGCTGGAAGTGATTCAGCGTTTGAAAGGCAAAGGCAACAGCATTGTGATTATTGAACACAATTTGGATGTGATTAAAACCGCCGATTACATTGTGGACATGGGCCCTGAAGGCGGCGATGGCGGCGGCACGATTGTGGCAGAAGGCAGCCCCGAACAAGTCGCCGAACACCCAAAGAGCCACACCGCGCGTTATTTGAAACCTTTGTTAAAACAAGCGTAAACGCGTATTGCCAAAATGATTTGTCATTCAGTGATTTTGGAATTTTGGCATTGAAAAACGAACTGCAGACGGCACGATGCCGTCTGCAGTTTTCGTTTAAGCGCATACAAGTTTGAATGCGTATAAAAAAAGACATTCTCCTATTCATTATTCATATCATCTATCGCCGTTTTTTTTCTGCTGCAACACGCGCTGCAGCTGCAGACGGCATTGCAAGAAAATGTTATAATCCGCAAGTTTTATGTAAAGAAAGTGGATTATGCAAACGATTAAACAAGCCATTTCAGGGGCGCAAATTTTGTTTGTTGCCTTTGGTGCGATGGTGCTCGTTCCTTTATTAACGGGTTTAAACCCTGCGATGGCATTGCTCGGCGCAGGTGTCGGCACGCTCTTATTTCAACTTTGCACCAAACGCAAAGTGCCGATTTTCTTGGGTTCTTCATTCGCCTTCATCGCGCCGATTATTTACGCGCTGCAAGAATGGGGCATGGGCAGCACCATGTTCGGTTTGTTCGCTGCAGGTTTCATGTATTTTGTGTTTGCCGCGCTGATTAAATGGCGCGGTTTGGACGCGGTGCATAAATTATTACCGCCTGTGGTGATTGGTCCTGTGATTATGGTGATTGGTTTGTCGGTTGCCGCGGTGGCAAGCCAAATGGCAATGGGACAAGCTGGCGGCAAGCAAGTAATTGATTACACGCAATCTTTATTGTTGTCGGGATTTACCTTTGCGGTAACAGTTATCGTGGCGGTGTTTGGCAGCAAAATGATGAAGCTAATCCCGATTTTGATTGGCGTGGCAGCGGGTTACATTGTTGCCTTAATCATGGGTTTGGTCGATACATCAGCGATTGCCGCTGCGCCTTGGTTTGCCGTGCCTGAATTTCACGCGCCAGAAGTGAACTGGCAAGCGGCATTGTTTATGTTGCCTGTGGCGATTGCGCCTGCGATTGAACACATCGGCGGCATCATGGCAATCGGCAAAGTAACAGGTAAAGACTACGCGGCAAATCCAGGTTTGGACAAAACCCTTGCTGGCGACGGCTTGGGCGTGTGCTTTGCAGGTTTAATCGGCGGCCCGCCCGTAACGACTTACGGCGAAGTTACTGGTGCTGTGATGCTCACCAAAAACAGCAATCCTGTGATTATGACTTGGGCGGCGGTGTTCGCGATTGCGATGGCGTTTTTCGGCAAGTTCAACGCCTTTTTGGCATCGATTCCCTTGCCTGTGATGGGCGGCGTGATGATTTTGCTGTTTGGCACCATCGCCTCTTTGGGTTTGAAAACCTTGATTGATGCACGCGTGGATTTGATGAAACCGAAAAATCTGGTGATTGTCAGCTCTGTTTTGACCACTGGCGTGGGCGGTATGCTGTTTAAATTTGGCAGCATCAGCTTTGCTGGCGTGGGTTTGTGTGCGATTTTGGCGATTATTTTGAATATGGTTTTGCCTGAAGGCAAAGACGAGGACAGCGAAGAAGTGGTTCACTAAACGCTTCATCGATTCAATAAAAATGCCGTCTGCAATGAAACGCAGACGGCATTTGTTTATCACGCAAACGGTTTTACTGCTTATTCTGTCCAAACCGATTTGTAGCTGCTGTAATACGACAACATCAGCACCACCGAAAACAGCAAGCTGCCCAACACAACGACCACCGCCGCCAAAGGCAACCACAGCTGGCCAACGCCAACAATCGCCAGCACAAACGCCACAATCACGCCCAGCCAAGCCAAAAAATGACAAATAAACGCGCCCACATTCGCCAACGCGCCGCGCAAACTCATCTTCATCGCCTGCCACACGCCCACGTCATGCAGACAAATCAAAGCAGGCGCAAACCAAGTCATCATCACCACAGGCAAAATAAACACCAGCAAACTGGCAATCAGCAACAAAATTTCCGCGTCCGCGCCCTGCTCGTCCAAACCGTTTAACAGCGTTGCATCTAACTCGCCGCCCGACATCGCCATAAACACGCTCATCGCCAACATCAACACCAGCAACATCAAAATCGTGTACAAAAAAGTGCATTGCAACAAAGGTTTGAATTTGTATTTAAACCCCGCAAACACATAAGACACGCGCAATTCATCACCCTGCTCCAATGCGTCTGCCGCCAACATAAAACCGCCGACAAACAACAGCGACAAAAAGCTGCCAAGCATACTCAACAAAGGGTGCAAAGACAGCAAGCCATTGATTATCATCACAATCACTGCCATGCCCAGCCACACGCCCGTGCGTCGTTTAAACAATCGCCACGCCATGCCCAGCCACGCAAAACCTGCGCTTGCCGCCAGCGAACGCGGTTCGCTCAATAAACGCACATCGCCGTCTGCAGACGGCATCTGTGAAAAATCACTCATCATCATGCCCTATTTTATTGTTTGATAATTGTTTGATAAAAAAGCGTTTTCTTGTAGCAAACCGAAAACGCCTTTTTGTGTTATTTCGCCAACTCTGCCAACAACTTATCGTGTATGCCGCCAAAACCGCCGTTGCTCATCACCAAAACATGGTCGCCAGCTTGTGCCTTGTTCACGATTTCGGCAACAAAGGCATCAAAGTCTTTGCCAACGTGTAATTTTTCGCTCAAAGGCGCAAGCGCGTCCGCCACGTCCCAATCCACGCCGCCAGCGTAGCAATACACTTTGTCCGCGTCTTGCAAACTCGCTGGCAATGCTGCTTTCATCGTGCCTAATTTCATGGTGTTGGAACGCGGTTCTAACACCGCCAAAATTCGCGCATCGCCCACTTTTTGACGCAAACCTGCAATCGTGGTTTCAATCGCGGTTGGGTGATGAGCGAAATCATCGTAAACCGTAACACCGTTTGCCACGCCCTTAATTTCCATGCGTCTTTTCACGTTTTTAAACGCGCTCAACGCCGCCGCTGCCGTCTGCACATCCACGCCCACATGACGCGCTGCCGCAATCACCGCCAAAGCGTTCATGCGATTGTGTTCGCCCAGCAAATCCCACGCAACGTGCGCTTGCTTTTCGCCCTGATACCACACATCAAAACCGCCAGCCGCATTCACTTCGCCGATTTGCCACGCCGCATCCGTGCCAAACTCGGCAACTTCCGTCCAACAGCCTTTGTCCAAAGTGTCGCGCAAATTCTGTTCGCGTCCGTTGGAAACAATCAAACCCTGCGCTGGCACGGTGCGCACCAAGTGATGAAACTGGGTTTGAATCGCCGCCAAATCGGCGAAAATGTCGGCATGGTCAAATTCCAAATTGTTCAAAATCGCGGTACGCGGACGATAGTGAACAAATTTGCTGCGTTTATCAAAAAACGCGGTGTCGTATTCGTCTGCTTCAATCACGAAAAACGGCGATTTTGAATTTTTATCCAATGTTGGCGTTTGCGGTAAACGTGCCGACACGCTGAAATTCTGTGGCACGCCACCAATCAAAAAGCCTGGCGCTAAACCTGCGTATTCCAACACCCAAGCGAGCATCGATGCGGTTGTGGTTTTGCCGTGCGTGCCAGCCACCGCCAACACCCAGCGGCTGTGCAACACATTTTCTGCCAGCCATTGCGGCCCCGAAATATAGGGCAAACCTTGGTTCAAAATCGCTTCCACCACCTCCATGCCACGCTTGGCAACATTGCCAATCACATAAGCATCGGCTTGAAATTCGTTTAATTGTTCGGCATCAAAACCTTCGTGCACCGCAATGCCCAAAGCCTCCAGCTGCGTACTCATCGGCGGATACAATTTGCCATCGCAGCCCGTAACCTTAAACCCTGCTTCTTGGGCAATCGCCGCCAAACCGCCCATAAACGTGCCGCCGATGCCGATAATATGAATGTGTTTCATCTGTTTACTTTATTGTCTGTTGGTTGTCTGAATGTGCCAACGCCTTCGCGTTCACAAAAAACGCGTATTATAACCGAGCGATGCCGTCTGCAGTTTTTTTCCAAGCTGCAGACGGCATTTGCCTGCCAACTCGGTTATAATTGCGCTATTTTTCATCACTTTGAATCTCTTTTTGCACGCTATGTCTAATCAACGTTTAATTTACGGCTTTCACGCCATCAACGCTCGCCTGTGGCAAAACCCCAAATCCATCACAGATTTATACATTCAAGAAGGCAAAACCGATGCTCGCACGCGTGAAGTGTTGGAAAAAGCGGCACAAGAAAATGTGCGTCTGCATTTTGCCACGCTGGAACGCTTAAACACCATCAGCAAAGGCAATCGCCATCAAGGCGTGGTTGGTTTTATTGATGCCAGCAAAAATCATGTGCATTTGGAAGATGTGTTAGAAAACTTGCAAGAACCGCCATTTTTGTTGGTGTTGGACGGCATCACCGACCCACACAATCTCGGCGCGTGTTTGCGTACCGCCGATGCGATGGGCGTACACGCGGTGATTGCCCCCAAAGACAAAAGCGCGGGTTTGAATGCGACCGTGAGCAAAGTGGCGTGCGGCGCGGCAGAAACCGTGCCTTACATTACGGTTACTAATTTAGCGCGCACCCTGCGTGAACTGAAAGAATACGGCATTTGGATAGTCGGCACGGATATGAACGGCAGCAGCGATTTGTATCACTACGACATTCCGCAAAGCGTGGCATGGGTGATGGGCAACGAAGGCGAAGGCATGCGCCGCTTAACGCGAGAACATTGCGATGAGCTGATTTCGATTCCGATGTTTGGCACGGTAGAAAGCATGAATGTGTCGGTATCCGCTGGCATGGTGTTGAGCGAAACGCGCCGCCAACGCAGTTTAAAATCTGCTTAAACGCGGTTTAAGGTTCGTTTAAATACAATTTAAATGTGATTTAAACGCTGTTTCAATAACGCAAAAAAATAAAGATGCCGTCTGCAGTT
This sequence comes from Neisseria sp., assembly GCA_030531795.1. Taxonomy (GTDB): domain Bacteria; phylum Pseudomonadota; class Gammaproteobacteria; order Burkholderiales; family Neisseriaceae; genus Neisseria. Next base: position 29,514 of record JAUNMN010000010.1, on the reverse strand, counting down.
AAACAAAACTTGCAGACGGCATTTGCTATATACGCAAAGCGTTTAAGCGTCTAAATCGTTGCTTAAATACACTTTTTCGCTTTTGTCGTGTGGCATGATTAAGTTCATCAATAACGCCGCCGTGCCGCCCATGCAAATCGGGTTTTGGAACAACTCTTTCACAGGCAATAAGGCGAACACTTCGGGTTTGAACGACACGCCCAAGCCCAAACCGATAGACGTTGCCGCAATCACCGCTTCACGGCGATTGATGCCGTTGGTCATGATGATGCGCACGCCCGCAATCGCAATCAAACCAAACATCAACACCATCGCGCCGCCAATCACAGGGCTAGGAATGGTCGTAAACGCACGTCCAATCACAGGAAACAAACCCAACAACACCAAAATCGCCGCAATGTATTTGCCGACATGACGCGATGCCACGCCCGTCATTTGAATCACGCCGTTGTTTTGGGCGAAGGTGGTCAGCGGCAAAGAACCCAAGGCAGTGGCAATCACCGACACCAAACCATCGGCAAACACGCCGCCACGCAAGCGTTTTTGAAACTCATCGCCTTCGTAGTCCTCGCCCGACACCATCGCTGTGGCGGTTAAGTCGCCCACCGCTTCAAAAATGCTCAATAAATACACCAAAGCGGCAACCAAAAACGGCACAAGTTGAAAATCAAAACCGTATTTAAACGGCGTGGGAATGGTAATCAGCGGCAGATTTTGCAACACCGAAAAATCCACCATGCCCAAAAATAAAGCAACGATGTAGCCTGCAATCATGCCCACTGCAATGCCGCTCATGCGCAACACAGGACTTTTTAAGGTATTGAAAAACAAAACCAAAATCAACACAAAGCTGGCAAGTGCAATGTTTTGCCACGAACCGAAGGTTTTGTTGCCCATTGCCGCGTAGCCACCGCCAAATTCGGTAATCGCCACGCTAATCAAACTCAAACCAATCATCATCACGACCACGCCGCTGACGGTGGGCGTAATCACTTTTTTCAAGTAAGGCAACACCCAAGCCGATGCCGCCACCAAAAACGCACCAACGAACGCCACACCCAACAATGCCGACAGCATCGCATCTTCGCTCAAACCTTGCTCTTTCATGCTCAAACCGAGCGAAATCATCACGCCAACAAAAGAGAAGTTTACCGACTGAATCGACAACATTCCCGAGCCAACGGGGCCAAAACGATTGACTTGCAAATAAGTGCCGATGCCCGAAGCCACCATCGCCATAGACACCAAATACGCCGTCATTTCGGCTGGCAAGTTCAACGCACCACCCACAATCAAAGCAGGCGTAATCATCGGCACAAAAATCGCCAGCAAATGCGTAATCGCACTCAATAAGGCATTGAAAAATGGCGGTTTATCTTCCAAACGATAAACCAAATCGGGCGTGTCGCCGCTTTTGATGGGAGCTGCCATCGCTGTTTCCTTTATTCAAATATTTCAATGTGTTACAAATAACTTTCACAAAGCAAATGCCGTCTGCAGTTCACACGCAAACTGCAGACGGCATCGTTCATGGTTTAATCCGCAAACGGATGTTGCAACAAAATCGTTTCCTCACGGTCTGGACCTGTTGACACAATCGCAATCGGCGCACCGCACACTTCTTCAATGCGTTTCAAGTATTTTTTCGCGTTTTCAGGCAATTGGTCATACTCTTTCACGCCAAACGTGCTTTCTGTCCAACCTGGTAAGGTTTCGTAAATCGGCACACATTTTTCTACCGCGTCTGAACCGAATGGCAAGATGTCGATTTGTTTGCCTTCAAATTCGTAGCCCACGCAGATTTTGATTTCTTCAATGCCGTCCATCACGTCTAATTTGGTGATGCACATACCTGTGATGCCGTTGATTTGGATTGAGCGTTTCAATGCTGCCGCGTCAAACCAACCGCAACGGCGAGCGCGACCCGTTACCGAGCCAAACTCATGACCGCGTTTCGCCAAACCAGCGCCGACTTCGTCAAACAATTCGGTTGGGAATGGACCTGAACCCACGCGCGTGGTGTATGCCTTCACAATGCCCAACACATAATCCAACATTTGCGGCGGCACGCCTGCCCCAGGGGCGGCTGCACCTGCCGAGCAGTTTGATGAAGTAACAAAAGGATAAGTGCCGTAGTCTATGTCGAGCAAAGTGCCTTGCGCACCTTCAAACAGCAGTTTTTCGCCGTTTTTGCCTTTTTCGTATAAAGTGCGTGCCACATCGTGAATCATCGGCAAAATGCGTTCTTTAAAGCCATTGATGGTGTTCATGATAGCTTCAAAACTCACTGGCTCTGCGCCGTGCAAATGCACCAATTGCACATTGTACAATTCCACGTTTGCCTTGATTTTGTCTGCCAATTTTTCAATGTCAAACAAATCCACCGCACGAATCGAGCGGCGAGCCACTTTATCTTCGTAAGCAGGGCCGATGCCGCGACCTGTTGTGCCGATTTTTTTGTCGCCACGAGACGCTTCGCGTGCTTGGTCAAGCGCGATGTGATACGGCAAAATCAATGGGCAAGTCGGGGCGATTTTCAAACGACCTTCCACGTTTTTCACGCCAGCGGCGTTCAATTCGTCAATTTCCGCCAACAATGCTTCAGGCGACACCACCACGCCCGAACCGATGAAGCAATCCAAGTTTTCATGCAAAATGCCGCTTGGAATCAAGCGCAAAATGGTTTTCTTACCGCCCACAACTAAAGTATGTCCAGCGTTATGACCGCCTTGAAAACGCACCACGCCGCTGGTTTGCTCTGCCAACCAATCTACGATTTTGCCCTTGCCTTCATCGCCCCATTGTGAACCGATTACCACCACATTTTTAGCCATAATATTCAACCTAATCAAAAGTTTATCAAAT
>JAUNMN010000010.1:0-26549 GCA_030531795.1 Neisseria sp. | reverse complement strand
GATTACCACCACATTTTTAGCCATAATATTCAACCTAATCAAAAGTTTATCAAATCTGTGTATCCAGTGTGCCGTCTGCATTTTTACCCTCAAACTGCAGGCGGCATGATTTTGTTTTTGCCTGATTTTATTCTTGCACTATTTTATTCTTTTATTTGCCACTCGCCTGCCACGTTCACCAAACGGCGAGTGCTACCGCGCATGCTATTAGACGGCAAACCGTATTCAATCACCACCGTTTCGCCTTGTTCACGCAAGTGTTCAATCGTGCTTTTCGCCGCCGCCACATCTTCATAAGCCACTGCAATCGCCAAGCGGCGTTCGGTAGACGGCAAGCGTCCTAAAAACTGGCGCAAATCAAAACTGAAACCCGTTGCTGGGCGGCTGCGACCGAAATATTTGCCCAAACCGTCGTAGCGTCCGCCACGCGCCACCGCATCATGGCTGTCGCTGCCATAAGCCGCATACAGCAAACCTGTGTGGTAGTTATCGACGCGCAATTCCGCCAAATCAATGTGAATGTCTTGCTCTGGGAAAGCAGCGCAGACGGCATCTAATTCAGTCAAGGCTTTGTTTACTGCCAACAAATCAGGCAGTTGCGCACGTGCCGTGTTCAACACTTCGCGTCCGCCATATAAAGTTGGCAACAAGGCAAACGCCTTGCACCACATGCCATCAAGTTGCCACGATTGCAATAATTCGCGCACCGCTTGTGCGTCTTTATCCTGCATCAAAGCCAGCAAATCGCGACTTTGTTCGGCACTTAATTCCGCCGCTGCCGCCAGCGAGCGAAACACGCCGATATGTCCCAGCGACAGCAAAACCTTGCCCACATCGCCTAGCTGCATGCTTTCCAACATCAAACCGATAATCTCAATATCGGCTTCCACGCCTGCAAAACCATACAATTCCGCGCCTGCTTGAAACGGTTCGCGCGTGGTCAAAAAACCTTCAGGACGCGCGTGCAACACCGAACCTGCGTAACACAAACGGTTAATGCCTGTGTTTTCGGTAAGCAAATGTGCGTCAATCCGTGCCACTTGCGGCGTGATGTCGGCACGAATGCCCAGTTGTCGCCCACTGATTTGGTCAACAATGCGTATGGTTTTTAAAGATAAGCCTGCGTCTATGTGGGTTAAAAGCGAGTCGCTGTATTCCATGAGCGGCGGATGCACCAACTCATAGCCATGCGAGCGAAAAATAGCCAACAATTTTTCCTTCGCGCTTTCCAAGTGGCGCGCGCTTTTGGGAAGAATATCGGCAATGTATTCAGGAAGCTGCCAAGATTGCATATTTTATGTCCCTTGATTCGGGCATGAAAAAAGCGGTGTTTTGCCGCTGATTTGCTGTTTTTTTAAAGCTGAACTTTAACATAAAACAAGCAAAATTGACAAACCTTAAAATTTCTCTGGCGCACTGATGCCGTCTGCATTTTCTCAAATCACACTGTGCACTTTCATTCGGCATGAACAAAGATTGTTTTTCGCCAACGCGTCTATTAGAATGCGCCTATTCACGCCCCAAAACAGGGCTTTTTGTCAAAGGAAATCATGATGAGTATGCTCACTTTGTTGCGCCCTGCCCGCCCCAGCGATTGCGAAGACATTTTCTATGCCCATCAATTTTCAGTGGAATACACTTGCCGCCGCACTTACGATGAAGCCGTTCGCCAAGCATGGCTGGCTTTGTTGGACGTGAACGGCTATTTGGCGGCGATGGAAAGCCCAACTTGCGAAGTGTGGGTTGTCGAATACAACGGCGCGATTCAAGGTTTTTTCCAACTCAATTTAAAAGAAGCCACGCTCGATGCTTTGTATGTTCACCCTTTTGTGCAAAATCACGGCTTGGGCACGGCACTTTTGCAACGCGCTGAAGAACTCGCCGCCAAAGCGGATTTGAGTTTTTTGAAACTGTATGCGTCCACCAACTCCATCGGTTTTTACAAACTCAATGGCTACGAATCTTTAGGCGAATACGCTTTACCGTTGAATCCTGAAGTGAGCGTGGATTGCGAATTGATGCGTAAGTATTTGTAAAACATCATTTTTATTATTTTCACGCGAACACTTTGCAAAATCACACAAAAAATGATGCCGTCTGCAGTTTTTATGCTGCAGACGGCATTTTTACTTTTCAATCATCTTATTTTTTGATGAACACCAAATCCCACACGCCATGTCCCAAGCGCTTGCCGCGTGCTTCAAATTTGGTTTCGGGGCGATACGCAGGCGTGGGTGCGTAGTCGGCGGCGATGTTTTGCAATGCTTCAAAACCGCTCAACACTTCCAACATCTGCACCGCATATTCTTCCCAGTCAGTCGCCAAATGAATGTAGCCGCCCGTTTTCAACTTCGGCAATAATTTGGCGACAAAAGGCGTTTGAATCAAACGGCGTTTATTGTGGCGTTTTTTGTGCCAAGGGTCGGGAAAGAAAATGTGTATGCCGCCAAGCGAACCGTCGGCAAGCATATTTTCCACCACTTCCACCGCATCATGACGCATCACGCGAATGTTTTGAATGCCTTGTTCTTCAATCAATTTACATAGGTTGCCCACGCCTGGCCCGTGTACATCAATCGCCAAAAAGTCTTTTTCGGGCAAACGTTGAGCGATTTCGGCGGTTGCTACGCCCATGCCAAAACCGATTTCCAAAACTTTGTCATTCTCGCGTTTGAATTGATGATTTAAATCAATGATTTCATTTTGATAATCGATGCCAAACTCGCCCCACATCGTGTCAATCGCACGCTGTTGCGCCGCGGTCATGTGTCCTTGGCGCAACACAAAACTGCGTATGCTGCGTTTGTGTGGGTTGTCGTCTTGTTCTTGCGATAAATCTAAATTTTCGTTTGGATTTTCAATAAGTTCAGTCATTTTTTTGTGTTTTCAGTTGATTAAACATGGGCGATGCCGTCTGCAGACGGCATCTGGTTTTCAAATACGATTTTAAACAGATAAAACAAGCATTTATGCCGCTGTTTCCGCTAAAATCATCGAACCAACGCCGCTGTCGGTGAAAATTTCCAGCAGCAAAGCATTCAGTTCACGTCCATCAATAATATGCACCGCTTTCACGCCGCTGGTCGCCGCTTCCACCGCGCCGCTGATTTTCGGCAACATACCGCCATAAAGCGTGCCGTCTGCGACTAAAGCATCGATTTTGCTCGGCGTGAGTTTGGTCAGCAAATTGCCTTCTTTGTCCAACACGCCTTTGATGTTGGTCATCATAATCAGTTTTTCGGCATTGAGTTCCTGCGCCAATTTACCTGCCACCAAATCGGCATTGATGTTGAACGCTTCACCCTGCTTGCCCACGCCAATCGGCGCAATCACAGGAATGTACCCCGCACGCACCATTTGCTGAATCAAAGATGTGTCAATGCTTTCAATCACGCCGACTTGCCCGATGTCTACGCCGTTTTCTTCGGGCGTGTTGATGAGCAGTTTTTTCGCTTTGATGAAATGGTTGTCGCGCCCCGTCAAACCAATTGCCTTGCCGCCGTGTTGGTTCAACAAAGACACAATTTCTTTATTAACACTGCCGCCCAGCACCATTTCCACGATGTTCATGGTTTCGGCATCGGTTACGCGCATGCCTTGCACAAACTCGCCTTCTTTGCCAACTTTTGCCAACATATCATTGATTTGCGGGCCGCCGCCATGCACAATCACAGGGTTAATCCCCACCAATTTCAGCAAACTCACATCTTTGGAAAAACCTTCTTTCAGATGCGCTTCGGTCATCGCGTTGCCGCCGTATTTAATCACAAAAGTGCTGCCCGAAAATTGACGAATATACGGCAACGCCTCCGCTAAAATCTGTGCTTTGCCAGCCGCACTGATTTGGGTAATTTCTTGATTCATATTTTTCTCCTGATAATTGATTTTATTGATGTTTTGAAAAAGATGCCGTCTGCACATTTTTATTCATTATTTCGCCGACATTTTCTCAATATACGCGTCAATGGCTGCTTCGCTGTATCCCAAAATTCGCCCGATTTCACGTTCACGTTCTGCCAGAAAACCCTTGCCGACAGAAGCAACAATCAAATCCTGCAAACGCAGAGCATCGTTATGGCTATTCGATTCATACACAATCCAGCCGCAATAATCCAATTTGGGAATCGGGTAAAACCGAATGGCGTGAAATTTTTGCTGCTCCAAATAAGGCAAAAAGTCATCGGGCAACATTCCTTGCTCAAACAAGGCAACTTTTTTCTCACCAGCGAGCATCAATGCCAATTCTTTACCTTCGTGCGGACCGATTAAAACCGTTTGATGGGCCACAATCACCCCCCCCCCCTAATTACAAGAGAATAGTAAAAAAATCCAAGAGAAGTTCAGCTTTTAGATAACACCACCAGCATAAATCCCCAAATGCCCCACCATGATATCCGCCACATTCAATACACTTATATACAGGTGAGGTTGCAGAATAATTTTGAAATAACTCAACTTCAATTCCATCTATCTTTTCTGCAGTAGCAGAATAGCTTCGGATAGGTATAAACAATAACAAAACAATAACTAGATAAAAAAATGCTTTCAGATTTTTCATATTCAACCTTAATTCAATAAAGATAATTATTATCAATTATATAGAATTTAGTTTTTTTGAAAACATAATAAATAACCGATTACTAATACCTATTCGTTGTAACTAATCCATTATTCAACTTCCTGAAATTTTTATCTAAAATTCCCTATTCCTTACCCATTTTCCTGCAAAATTTCGTCTCTTTGTTGGCAAAACTCTTGTGCTCCGCCCTCAAAAAAACCTTGTAAAATCGCCTGCGCCGCCACTTGGTCTAACACCGCTTTTTGTTTTTTACCAAAGACTTGTGCTTCTTTGAGCAGGCTTTCGGCGTAAAGCGAACTCATGCGTTCGTCTACCCAATACACAGGCAAATCGTAACGCGCTTGCAGGCGGCGACCGAATTTTCGTGCCAGTTGGGTGAGTTCGTGTTCTGTGCCGTCTGCATGAACAGGCAAACCCACAACCAATTGTTTTGGCTGCCATTCTTTAATCAGCGCATCAATTTTGGCAAATTTCGCTTCATTGCTCTCGCCCGTAATCGTGGCAAGCGGATGGGTGAGCGCCAAACTCACTTCGCCTTGCGCCACGCCGATGCGCGTTTTGCCAAAATCAAACGCCAAACAACTGCCGTCTGCAGCAAAAAAATTAGGCACGCCCTGCTCCTTGCATCAAATTCGCTTCGCTCACGCCCAATTTTGCCATCGCCGCAGCATATCGTTGCTCTGGCGGCACATCAAACAGAATATATTCGTCTGCTTTAACCGTTAGCCAAGCATTTTCTGCCAATTCTTGTTCCAACTGCCCTGCTTGCCAGCTTGCGCAACCTAAAGTCAGCATCAATTTGCTGATTTTCTCTTCGCTTTGATTTTGTCCAATGTATTCAATAATATCGCGTGAAGAAGTGAGACTGATGTCCTCGTTTACCATCACGCTGTTTTGCCATTTACTCGCAGGCGAATGCAACACAAAACCGCGTTCCAAATTCACTGGCCCGCCAAGCATAATCCATTGATCTAAAAAGCGTTCTGGTACGCGCGACACGCCAGACGCAAACACCATCGCCATCAGCATCGGCGATTGTTTGTTCACCACCACGCCCAATGCGCCATCTTCGTCGTGGCGACACAAATACACCACGCTGCCCGCAAAAAACGGGTCGTCCATATCGGGCATGGCAATCAGAAAATGATTTGTTAAATCCATGATTTAAAACTTATTTTATCTTTTTATCATTCATTGTGCCGTCTGCAGACGGCATCAGTCGCTTTTTTCTGCCACCGCAAACGCCAACACCTGTTCGCTTTCGTCGCTCAAACTCAAATGCACCGCCACAATGCCGCGCTCGTTCAGCCAAGTTTGCAAAACTGGTGAACAAACAAATTCGGGTTTGCCCAATTCATTTTTGCGAATGGCGATATTGCCCAAACTCACGGGGGCGACAATGCCCGTGCCAACTGCCTTGGCAAACGCTTCTTTGGCGGCAAAACGTTTCGCCAAAAAATGCACAGGTTTTTGACTGCATTCAAAATCCGCCCATTCGCTCGCGTGCAAAATACGGCGCGGCAACGCCAAACCGTATTTTTGATGGAGTTTTTCTATCCGCGCAATGTTCAGAATGTCCGTGCCTATGCCGTAAATCATTGTTTGTGCCGTCTGCAGTTTAATTGAGTTACTTTGTCATCAAAGAGCGGGCGCGATACATCGCTTCTTTCATTTGGCGAATTGCTTCAGGTAAACCCAAAAACACCGCCTGCGCCACCAAAGCGTGTCCGATGTTCAACTCACGAATTTCGGCGATTTGGGCAATCGGCGCGACATTGTGTATGGTCAAACCGTGTCCTGCATTCACAATCAAACCCAATTCATCGGCAAACTTCGCACCGTCTTGAATGCGTTTGAGTTGCGCCATTTGTTCGGCGTGGGTTTGGGCATCGGCATAAGCACCCGTGTGCAATTCAATCACAGGCGCGCCCACCTCTTTTGCCGCTTGAATTTGCGCTTTGTCCGCATCAATAAACAGCGAAACGCGTATGCCAGCGGCACTCAATTTCGCCACATATTCCGCCACTTTTTCTTGCTGCGACACAATATCTAAACCGCCTTCAGTGGTTACTTCTTCGCGTTTTTCAGGCACAAGACACACATCTTCAGGCAAGACGTACAAAGCGTGTGCCAACATTTCGGGGGTGAGCGCCATTTCCAAATTCATCCGTGTGCGAATCGCCTGTTTCACCGCCAACACGTCTTCATCTTTGATATGACGGCGGTCTTCACGCAAATGCAAAGTAATCAAATCCGCGCCGTGGGTTTGTGCCAGCAATGCCGCTTCCACAGGGCTAGGATATGGCGTGCCGCGTGCATTACGCAAAGTCGCCACATGGTCGATATTAACACCTAATAACATGATTTTCCTTGTTTTTTTATATCAGCTAAACTGTTGTTTTAAAGCATTTAATTGTTGCAAAACCTGCCGCGTTTTGATGCCTTCGGGCAAGTAAAAATCCAAAAATAAGCGATTGAGTTGCAGCGCTTCTGCCAACACTTCGCCGTCTTGCCAATCATTATTCGCCATCGCCAATAAGGTTTTTCCTCGTACTTTCAAACCTTTAGCTGGCTCATATTGTAGCTTATCAAACAACACGGGCACGTGTTCTGCTTGCACCCAATAATCGGCATTCGCATCAATCGCCATGCCGTCTGCGTCTTGAGTGAAATCGTGTGCCAAACCCAATTCCAGCAATAAAGTTCGTTCAAACTGGCGTAATGGCGCAATATAATTTTGCTGTTTGCCGATGGTTTGCATGATTTGACTCAAAGCATCAAACAAAGCAGGATTTGGGTCTTCGCGTGCGGTTAATTTCAGCAATAATTCATTGATATACCACGCAGCAAACTGGTTTTGCCCTTGCGGCGTTTGCCAACCGCCCAGCCATTCGGCGCGATGCAAGGTTTTCAATTCATTGTCGCCAAACCAAGACGCAGAAAACGGCACAAACGGCACAATCACGCCGCGCAACTCGCTTTGTCGTTTACGCGCGCTGCGTGCCAACAAAGCCACGCGTCCATGGTTGCGGCTGTACACTTCCAGCCACAAACTGCTTTCGCGCCAAGGCGTTGCGTGCAATAAAAAAACCGTTTCGTGGTCTACCCGTTGAGGTTTAGCCATAATCAAATCAGCAAAAAAATTGCATCGATTATATCATTTTCAGCGCGTCTTTACCCATGCTCATGCGAAACTGTTGCACAAAAATCGCTTGCCCACATCGACAATTCAAAGCTAAAGCAAAAACACCACATCAGCGATGTGGTGTTTTCTTAATTTGGCGGAGTAAGAGGGATTCGAACCCTCGATCCAGGTTTAAGCCCAGATGCACCCTTAGCAGGGGTGTGCCTTCAGCCTCTCAGCCATTACTCCGTCTTGGAAAGCACGCATCATAAGCATTTGCCGCCACGCTGTCAATGCCAAAAACACACTTTCTTAAGCCATTTGAGTTAGTTTTTTGATATTTAATAAAAATTAAAACCATGCCGTCTGCAGCCACTCAAACCGCAGACGGCATCAGCCATGCTCTCGCTACTTTTTCACGCCATTCGCTCAAAGCGTTTAAATGTCTAACTCCGCCTTATCGCCTTCCGCTTCCATCCATGCACGGCGACTGGCGGCTTCATTTTTGCCCATCAATTTCACAAAAATATCATGGGTTTGGCTACTCGCCTGCTCGGGAATACGCACTTGCAACAAACGGCGCGTGTCGGGGTTCATCGTGGTGTCTTTGAGTTGGTCGGCGTTCATTTCGCCCAAACCTTTAAAGCGGCTAATCGTGTACGCGGTTTCGGGTACGCCTTCGCGTTTTAAGCGTTCCAGCAAACTCGTTAATTCATTTTGGTCTTGCGGATACCATTTGCGTGCTGGTTGCTTGCCGCGTTTGTCCACATCCACACGGAACAGCGGCGGTTGTGCCACATAAATATGCCCTTCAGCAATCAATTTCGGGAAATGTTTGTAGAACAAAGTCAGCAACAAAACCTGAATGTGCGAACCGTCCACATCGGCATCAGACAAAATCACGATTTTGCCGTAACGCAAACCCGATAAATCAACATCGTCTTGTGTGCCGTGTGGGTCAACCCCTATCGCCACCGCAATATCGTGTACTTCATTATTGGCAAACAATTGATTTGCCTGCACTTCAAACGTATTCAATACCTTACCGCGCAAAGGCAAAATCGCTTGCGTGTAATTGTCGCGTGCGTCTTTTGCCGAACCGCCAGCGGAATTACCCTCCACCAAAAACAATTCGGTTTCGCGCATATCCTTGCTTTCGCAGGGAATGAGTTTCCCTGGTAACACCGCCACGCCGCTGCCTTTTTTCTTGCTCACGGTTTTGGCGGAATTCATGCGGTTTTGCGCTTGGCGAATCGCCAGTTCGGCAATTTTTTTACCAAATTCCACATTTTGATTGAGCCACAACTCAATCGGGTCGGTCGCCACCGCCGACACCAATTTCAAAGCATCGCGATTGCTGAGTTTGTCTTTAGTTTGCCCTTGAAATTGTGGGTCTAACACGCGTGCCGACAACACAAACGCCACGCGGTCAAACACATCATCGGTTTGAATTTTAATGTTTTTCGGCAATAAGTTATGGTGTTTGATGAAGTTCAACACCGCGTTCGCCACTGCCTGTTTCAAACCCGCCAAATGCGTGCCGTGTAAAGGAGTCGGAATCAAATTGACATAACTCTCGCCGCTTGCCGAACCTTCTTCCAACCAAGTCAAGGCAAACGCCGCACCCTCGCCTGCCGCGAAATCATCGATGCCGTCTGCAAGATAGTTTTCCGTGGCAAAAATCGGCACAGCAGGTTCGGCATCGCCTATCAAATCCAGCAAATAGCTTTGCAAACCTTGCGGGTAATGCCATGTTTGCACTTGTGCTTCGCCCTCGTTTTGCCCACGCGTCAGCGACACTTTCACCCCTGGTAACAACACCGCTTTGGCACACAATAAGCGTTCCAACTCGGCAACGCTGTAATTCGGGCTATCAAAATAACGCGCATCGGGATAAACGCGTACTTCCGTGCCTGTATCTTTGGCGGCACATTTGCCGATTTCCTGCAAAGGTTCAACCACATCGCCGCCTGCAAAGACGATGCGATGAATTTTGCCTTCACGTTTAACCGTAACTTCCAAGCGTTTAGACAAAGCGTTCGTTACCGACACGCCCACGCCGTGCAAACCGCCCGAAAACGCATACGCGCTACCACCGTCTTTTTTATTGAATTTGCCGCCTGCATGTAACTGAGTAAACACCAATTCCACCACAGGCAAACCCTCCGTTGGGTGTATGCCAACAGGAATGCCGCGCCCGTTGTCGCGTACCGACAGCGAACCATCACGATGAATTTCCACCGCAATTTCGCTGGCAAAACCGCCCAATGCCTCGTCCGCCGCATTGTCTATCACTTCCTGACAAATGTGGGTTGGGCTTTCGGTGCGCGTGTACATTCCAGGGCGCTCTTTAACAGGTTCTAACCCTTTTAAAACCGTGATACTCGATTCGCTGTATTGCTTATTTGTCATATCGTCTGCCACAAAATGCCGTCTGCAACCCAAACCCAGCTGCAGACGGCATATCACTAATTATTTGAATGAAGCGCACAACTTTCCTGCGCTTGACGCGTTTGAAAGTCTTGCCACGTTTCCAAACCACGCAAAAAACGCGACAATTCTTGCAGCGCACCCTCGTAAACATTACGTTTAAAATCAATCACTTCATCAATCGGTGCCCAGTAGTCGTGCCAACGCCAACCGTCAAATTCAGGATGACTGGTCGCACGCAAATGCACATCACTTTCACGCCCAACCAAACGCAGCAAATACCAAATCTGTTTTTGCCCACGATACGAGCCACGCCATTCACGACGCACCCAATGCGTCGGCACATCGTAACGCAGCCAATCGCGCGTGCGTCCCAAAATCTTCACATGATGCGGCAACAAACCCACTTCTTCTAAAAGTTCGCGATACATCGCCGTTTCAGGACTTTCGCCAGGTTTAATCCCACCCTGCGGAAACTGCCACGAATGCTCACGCACGCGTTTGCCCCAAAACACCTGATTGCGTTGGTTCACCAAAATAATCCCAACATTTGGGCGATAACCTTCTCTATCTAACATATTCCGTCGCCCTGCCATTTTGACATTTAAAAAATACGCGGATTTTCCCACATTCGGGCAAAGCTGAAAAGTTGCAGACGGCATTTGGCAACAAAATTGATGATTTGCGCCCGCTTTATTTGTTTCAAGCAAAACCTTTTTTGCAAGAATGTTAAAAAATGTTTAAAAATGTCAAAAAACACTTGCACCGACAACGCTTTTACCGTTTAATGCACCACTCAAACCGTTAAGAGAGAGAAGGTTCAATTCAGGATCGCAGCGGGGCGGTTTGGCAACATTCATCTTTGCCAGACAATGTTTTTTTATTCATTCTTTTCAAGGACAAGCCAATGAAAAAAACTGTGTTGGTGTCTGCCTTATTGAGCCTTTTCGTAACGGCTTGTGGCAGCAATACCGATAACGCCCAATCCGAGAGCAAAAGCGCGGAACAAGCAAATGCAACAGCCACCAAACAACTCAATATCTACAACTGGTCAGATTATGTTGACCCAGCAACCATTGAAGCCTTCAAAAAGGAAAATGGTGTAGAAGTTCGCAATGATTTTTACGACAGCAACGAAACTTTAGAAGCCAAAGTTTTGACAGGACAATCGGGCTACGATTTGGTTGCGCCGTCGATTGCCAGCGTCGGTCGTCAAATCAAAGCAGGCGCGTATCAAGAAATTGACAAAACCCAAATTCCAAACTACGCCAACATCGACCCTGAATTGCTCAAACAAATGGAACAAGTCGACCCTGGCAACAAATTCGCCGTGCCTTATTTCTGGGGCATCAACACTTTAGCCATCAATGTGGACAAAGTAAAACAGGCTTTGGGCAGCGACACCTTGCCAGAAAATGAGTGGGATTTAGTGTTCAATCCCGAATACACCAGCAAACTCAAACAATGCGGCATCAGCTATTTTGACAGCCCAACCGAACAATATCCTTTAGCACTCAATTATTTGGGCAAAAACCCAAACAGCGACAATGCTGAAGATTTAACCGCAGCCACCGAATTGATGAAAAAAGTGCGCGGCGACGTGAAACGCTTTAGCTCGTCTGGCTATATTGACGACATGGCGCGTGGCGATTTGTGTGTCGCCATCGGCTACGGCGGCGACTTAAACATCGCCAAAAACCGTGCGATTGAAGCGAAAAACGGCGTGAATTTGCAAGTATTAACGCCCAAAACTGGCGTGGGCATTTGGATTGATTCCTTCATGATTCCAAAAGACGCGCAAAACGTTGCCAACGCCCACAAATACATCAACTACACGCTTGATCCACAAGTCGCAGCGAAAAACGGCAACTTCGTTACCTACGCCCCAGCCAGCAAAGGCGCACGCGAATTGATGGACAAAAAATATGCCGATGATTTGTCTATTTTCCCAAGCGAAGAAGTGAAAGCCAAGAGCTTTGTGGTGTTGCCAAAATCGCCAGAAGCAGTGAAATTGCAAACCAAATTGTGGCAACAAATGAAAGCGGGACAATAAACTTGCCTGATGCCGTCTGCGGAATTCATCTTTCTGCAGACGGCATCTTTTCATAAAATTAAACTATTTAAATCGTGCTTCGTTTGTAAACATATTGATAAACTCAAAAAAGCACATTACACTTCGTTACACTTACTCGCTTGATTTTCACTTTCGGTTTCGTTGTTTTCACACAATTTAACCAAGTGGCAATCGGCGATTTTTGAGTATTTTTAATCTGAATTGCTTTGAAACCAAGGAGAATCTCGGTATGAAATCACCTATTCGTGTTGCCGTTACAGGTGCGGCAGGTCAAATCGGCTACGCTTTATTGTTCCGCATCGCTTCAGGCGAAATGTTGGGCAAAGACCAACCCGTTATTTTGCAATTACTGGACTTGCCACAAGCACAAAACGCGGTTAAAGGCGTGATGATGGAATTGCAAGACTGTGCTTTCCCGTTGCTCGCCGATATGTTCACGACTGACAATCCTGAAGAAGCATTCAAAGATGCTCAAATCGCGATTTTGGTGGGTTCACGTCCACGCAGCAAAGGCATGGAACGTGCGGACTTGTTGCAAGCCAACGCGGAAATCTTCACGGTTCAAGGTGCGGCATTGAACAAAGTTGCCGACCGCAATGTGAAAGTTTTGGTGGTGGGCAACCCAGCCAACACCAACGCTTACATCGCGATGAAATCTGCGCCTGATTTACCAGCGAAAAACTTCACGGCAATGTTGCGTCTCGACCACAACCGTGCATTGAGCCAAATCGCTGAAAAAACAGGCAAACCTGTATCACAAATTGAAAAATTGTGCGTTTGGGGCAACCACTCGCCAACCATGTACGCCGACTACCGTTTCGCTACGATTAACGGCGAAAGCGTGAAAGAGATGATTAACGACCAAGCGTGGAATGCAGACGTGTTCTTGCCAACTGTGGGCAAACGTGGCGCAGCGATTATTGAAGCACGCGGCTTGTCTTCTGCCGCTTCTGCTGCCAACGCAGCGATTGACCACGTCCGCGACTGGGTGCTGGGTACAAACGGCAAATGGGTAACGATGGGCATTCCGTCTGATGGTTCATACGGCATTCCAGAAGGCACAATGTTCGGCTTCCCTGTAACTTGCGAAAACGGCGAATACAAACTGGTTGAAGGCTTGGAAATCGACGCATTCAGCCAAGAGCGCATCAACATCACTTTGCAAGAGTTGGAAGACGAAAAAGCTGGCGTGGCACACTTGCTGTAAGCATTTCGTTGCTTGATTAAATAAAGATGCCGTCTGCAAATCAGTTTGCAGACGGCATCTTTTATTCATTTACTTTGAAAATCATTCGCGCTATTCAAATTTAAAACAAATTCAAACAGCAAAACGCTTATTCAGGCATACAACCTTGGTTACAACACAGCGAAAACAGTTCCACACCCGCATCACGGATTTTTTTGCCACCCGTTAAATCGCTAAATTCCAAAATCGCCGCCGCTTCCACTTCGCCGCCCAGCTGACGAATCAATTCCACGCCAGCCAACATTGTGCCGCCCGTTGCCACCAAATCATCCACCAACAACACGCGCGCACCTTGTTCAAACGCATCGGTGTGCATTTCCACCGTCGCTTCGCCGTATTCTAAAGCATAGCTTTGCGACACGGTTTCAAACGGCAATTTGCCCTTTTTGCGAATCGGCACAAAGCCCACATTCAATTGATACGCCAACGCCGCGCCGATAATGAAACCGCGTGCATCCAAACCCGCCACCACATCAATTTTCTGATTCATATAACGATAAACCAGCAAATCCACCAACAAACGAAAATGCTGCGGACTTTGCAACACAGGCGTAATATCATGAAATAAAATGCCTTTTTGTGGCCAGTTTTCAATTTTACGGATTTTGTCTGCCAAAACCGACACGCTGGCAGCATCAGGGTGAAACAACATCACAACGCTCTCAATTCAAATAAGAAAAACCATATTGTAGCAAAGTTCAAACGAAACTTTACAATAAATTCAGGCTGAAATTGTCGCCACAACTCGCCTGCGTTATAATACGTCAAGAAAAATTTACACAGGCAAATCATCGTGCAACGTTCTACGAATTCATTAGGCAATATTTTCATTATTTCCGCCGCGTCTGGCACAGGCAAAACCACGCTGGTTGCGCGTTTGCTTGCCGACAATCCCGACTTGCGCGTTTCGGTGTCGCACACCACGCGCGCGCCACGAACAGGCGAAGAAAACGGCAAACATTATCATTTTGTTAGCGTTGCCGAATTTGAAAAACTGGTTGCCGAAAACGCTTTTTTAGAACACGCAAATGTGTTCGGCAATTATTACGGCACGAGCATCGCCGCAGTAAAAACCTTGCAAGAACAAGGCGTTGATGTGATTTTAGAAATTGATGTACAAGGCGCGGAACAGGTGCGCAACGCCCTGCCCGATGCCGTTTCCATTTTCATTTTGCCACCGAGTTTTGAAGTGTTGGCGCAACGCTTAAACGGTCGTGGCACGGACGCTGCCGATGTGATTGAACGCCGTTTGAACCAAGCGCACGCCGAAATCAGCGAAGCATTGAAGTTTGATTATGCCGTTGTGAACGATGATTTAGCGCAAGCACAAGCCGATTTAACGGCAATTATCCGCGCGTGCCGTCTGCAACAAGCCCAACAGAAAAAGCTGATTGAAAAGCTGTTGCAAACACACATTTAAGCAAAAGCGCATCGTATTTTTGCTTTTATTTTTTCCTTTAAACTTTTGAATCTTAACCCTTTAAACCCGTAAACCAGAAAGAAAACCATGGCTCGTATTACCGTAGAAGATTGCATCGACAAAATCGACAACCACTTTGATTTGACTTTAGCAGCAGCGCGTCGCGCTCGTCAATTGGAAAACAACTCACAGCCTTTAGTGGACGACATTCGCAACGACAAACCAACCGTAACTGCTTTGCGTGAAATCGCTGCTGGTCATATCACAGCTGATATTTTAAACAGCAATAAATAACAAACACTTAACAACACACCACCACTTTCGGGAAAGGCCGTCTGCTATGTTTATGCCGTCTGCAAAAGCGCCTTATGATGAGCTAACAGCTCAAGCTCGTGAACTTTTGTTTCGCACTGCGGTTTATTTAAGCCCAGAAGATGCCGAACGCCTTGAAAAAGCGTGCGCTTACGCCTTTTTCGCGCACGATGGTCAAACCCGAAAAAGTGGCGAACCCTACATCACGCACCCCATCGCCGTAACCACCGAGCTGGCAAAATGGCGCATGGACATTCAAACCTTAAGCGCAGGTTTGATGCACGATGTTTTAGAAGACACGGGTATTACCAAAGCCGAAATGGCAGCCGAATTTGGCGACACCATCGCCGAAATGGTAGACGGTTTGTCCAAGCTGGAGAAACTGGAATACGACAGCCAAGCCGAACATCAAGCGGAAAGTTTTCGCAAACTGATTATGGCGATGACTAAAGATGTGCGCGTCATCATCGTCAAGCTGTCCGACCGCCTACACAATATGCGCACGCTCGGCTCAATGCGTTTGGAAAAACGCCGCCGCATCGCGCAAGAAACACTGGAAATTTACGCGCCGATTGCCAACCGTTTGGGCTTGAATCACGTTTTTCGTGAACTGCAAGATTTGTCTTTCCAAAACACCCACCCCAACCGCTACACCACTTTGCAAAAAGCGATGAAAGCCTTTCGCCGCAACCGCCGCGACGTGATAGGCAAAGTGTTGAGCGCGTTCAGCCAGCGTTTGGTCAGCGCGAATATTGAAGCGCTGATTAAAGGCCGCGAAAAAAATCTGTACAGCATTTATCAAAAAATGCAGGGCAAAAAACTGCATTTTGCCGATGTGATGGACATCTACGGCTTTCGCGTGATTGTGAACAGCATTCCTGCGTGTTACGCCGCACTGGGCGCGTTGCACAGCCTGTATCAGCCCAAACCTGGCAAAATCAAAGACTACATCGCGATTCCCAAATCCAACGGCTATCAAAGTTTGCACACCACGCTCACTGGCCCATACGGTTTGCCGATTGAAGTACAAATCCGCACGCGCGAAATGGACGCAGTCGCTGAAGGCGGCGTGGCGAGCCACTGGCAATACAAAACAGGCGACAGCAAACTCGACCAAGCCACCATCAACACCAACTCTTGGCTGCAAAACATCTTGGATTTGCAAGCGCGCAGTGCCAACGCTGTTGAGTTTTTGGAACACGTCAAAATCGACTTATTCCCAAGCGAAGTTTATATTTTCACGCCCAAAGGCAAAATTTTGGTGTTGCCACGCGGCGCAACCCCGATTGACTTTGCATACAGCGTGCATACCGATGTCGGCAATCGCACCATCGCCGCGCGCATCAATAATGTGATGATGCCTTTGCGCACCAAACTCAAAACAGGCGACACCGTAGAAATCATCACCAGCGAACAAGCCCGCCCGAACGCCGCGTGGCTCAATTTTGCCGTGTCCAGCCGTGCACGCAGCGCGATTCGCAGCTATCTGAAAAACATGAATCGCCAAGATGCCGTGGCTTTGGGCGAAAGTTTGCTGCACAAAGCCTTGTCGGGCTTATTACCGCAAAATGTGTTGCTTTCAGAAGAACTCAAAAACGCCTATCTTGCTGATTTAAATAACAAACAAACCAGTTTTGAAGACGTGTTATACAGCGTGGGCATGGGACATACTTTGCCCGTTTCCATCGCCATGCGCATCGCCCAACTCGCAGGCGAACACTTGGGCGACGAAGTCAAACTCAGCCCGATTAAAGTCAGCGGCGAAGAAACAGGACGCGTTCATTTAGGCCCATGTTGTAGCCCGATTCCTGGCGACGAAATTCGTGCCGTTTTGCTCAAAGAGCAAGGCATGATTATCCACCGCGACAACTGCCCGAATCTGCTCAAAACCGATTTAGACCAACAACTTGAAGCCGACTGGGACGGATTCAGCAACCAAAGCTACCGCACCGCCCTGCTGGTAACATCACAAGACACCCACGGCTTGCTTGCCGCGATGGCACAAGCCATGTCAGGCGAAGGCGCGGACATTGAAGCCGTGGAAACCCCATCACACAGCCAGTCAGGCACAGAAGGCTTTATCGAATTCAAATTCCGCATCAAAACCAAGAATTTGGAGCAACTCAATCGCATCATTGCCGCGCTGCACAAAATCTCACACGTCCGCCGCGTCAGCCGCGTGTAAGCGTGCGAGTGCGTGAATCAATGCTCGAATAAACGCATCACTTTTCAAAGCAAACGCCAAACAAAAGATGCCGTCTGCAGGTTTTTAAAATCCGCAGACGGCATGGTTTTTCTTGTTAAACAATTGTTTAAATCGTTTGCCGATTATTTGAGAAAATGCCCGAGTTTATCGGCTTTGGTGTTCAAGTAATGCTGATTTTCCACATTCTCGCCCACGCGTAAGGGGACGCGTTCGGTAACTTGAATGCCTGTGGCTTGCAAGGTGGCAACTTTTTCTGGGTTGTTGGTGAGCAAGCGAACGTGTTTGACTTGCAGGTGCGCCAAGATTTCTTGTGCCAAACTAAAGTCGCGTGCGTCAATCGGCAAGCCCAAAGCGAGATTGGCTTCAACCGTGTCTAAACCTTGGTCTTGCAATTGATAGGCGCGGATTTTGTTAATCAAACCGATGCCGCGCCCTTCTTGTCGCAAGTACACAATCACGCCGCGCCCTGCTGCTTGCACCGCTTGCATTGCTGCCTGCAGCTGCGGGCCGCAATCGCATTTTTGTGAAAACAAGGCATCGCCCGTCAAACATTCGGAATGCACGCGCGCCAACACGGCTTCGCCGTCGGCAACGTCGCCCATCACCAGCGCAATGTGTTCTTGTCCGCTCGCTTCTTCAAAGCCGTGCATTTGAAAAACGCCCCATTCGGTCGGCAAGCGACATTGGGCAACAAATTTGAGTTTATTCATGATTTTCTGCTTGATTTTCTTCTGTATTCAATAAGATGCGCAATGGTTGCACCAAGGCAATGGCAAGGGCAACCCATGCCGTCTGCATTTCGTCGTTAGCAAAAGCGTGTTTGTGTGCCGCTTCCAAATGAATCATGCCCAGCACGCGTCCGCTTTCCAAACAAATCGGCACCGACATTTGACTGGCACAACGCGCATAATGTTCGCCCACCAAATCGCCCCATTCCAGCCACTGTGCCACGTCGTCCACCCGATTGAGCCAACCCGTGTGCGCCGAATGCAGTGCCAAAGAAGCACGCGTGTTTTCCAGCGACAGCGTGAGTTTTTGTTCCAGCGGCAAACCTTGCTGCGCCAGTCGCACCAAATCTTGTCCGCAGACGGCATAAACGCTGGCACTTTGCACCTCCGCGCGTTCAAAACACGAATCCAGTGCCATAAAAACCTGTTTCAAAGCCAAATCATTGGCTTCGTTTGGCGAAAAAAAATCCGCCAACGCCCAGCCATCGGCTTCATACCACAACAGCGAGCGGTCAATTTCCGCCTGTCCCAAATTCATCACCGCCTGCCAAGCCAACTGAGCCGCCCGCACCTCGTCCGCCGCCAAAGGCAAACCCTGCGTTTGCAAATAATCCCGAATCAATGCTAAAGACATAGTTTATCCAACAAAAAACAGCATATGCCGTCTGCACCACGCAAAAACGCGCATTCTAACACAGCCAAAGCCCAAAACGATTAAGAAAAACGATGAAGCACAACGCTTTTCCGCTATCTTGTTCGCACCCAAAATCAGCAAACAAGTGCCACAAAATGCCGTTTGCATTTTAATGCACACGAATTTTCCGCACACAAACGCACAAAACCGCCAACAAACCTTGCCAAATTCCCGAAAAAACCGTATGATTCGCGTCTTTCTCCAAGCGGACGTGGCGAAATTGGTAGACGCACTGGATTTAGGTTCCAGCGCCGCAAGGCGTGAGAGTTCGAGTCTCTCTGTCCGCACCAGATAAAACAAAAATCCCGTGAATTTCACGGGCATTTTTTGTCTATTTTTGACTACTAACCGCTATTTTTTCTTTTGTTATCAAAAATATAAATTCAAGCCTTTCAGCCTTTGCTGCTGTTTATCTCTCTACCGAAAACCACTGCAAACCACTTACTGCAACGCCATTTTTACGGTATTATTTTCTACTGATACCGTAAATTTGAAAAACCGATACCGTAAATTCAAAAAAATACCGTAAACGGCGATACCGTAAATTATTTACGGTATTACAAAATGCAAATTCAAAATACCGTAACCAGTGCAAAGAGCTGAAAATGTTATTAACAGACCGCCAAATTAAAAACGCCAAGCCAAAAGAAAAGGCTTACAAGCTAACCGATGGCAAGGGCTTGTATCTGTTTATCAAGCCAAATGCAAGTAAGTTATGGCGGTTTGATTATTCATTCAATGGCAAGCGTAAAACTTTGTCTTTTGGCGCATACCCTGAAATTGCGCTGAATAAAGCGCGTGAATTGTATTTGCACGCAAAAAAGATGCTTGCAGACGGCATAGACCCTAACGAAGCAAAGCAAGAAGCCAAAAGAATAAAGCAAGTAGCGTTAGGCAATACGTTTAAATCGCTTGCCATGCGATGGCATATAGACAATTTGCA
This sequence comes from Neisseria sp., assembly GCA_030531795.1. Lineage (GTDB taxonomy): Bacteria > Pseudomonadota > Gammaproteobacteria > Burkholderiales > Neisseriaceae > Neisseria. The sequence goes on along the minus strand of JAUNMN010000010.1, from coordinate 6,793 downwards.
CCGCTGGAAAGTAGACCACGCAAAGCGCGTGATGCTGTATTTAGAAAATGATGTTTTCCCACACATAGGCGATAAAGCGATAACCGAAATCGGCGTTAGAGACGTAAAAGCGGTTTTACAGAAAATTCTTGATAGAAATGCGATTGAAACAGCAGACAAGATTCGGCAATGGATAGGCAGCGTTTTTGAATATGCCATGCTGTTAGAGCTTGTGAGTACCAATCCAGCCGCGCCGTTACGCAAAATCATGCCACGCCGTGAAGTTGAACATATGCCAGCCTTACCGCAAAGCGGATTAGTGGAATTTTACCGCCGCTTGATGCTTGCAGACCTAAACAGACAAAACCAAATTGCAATGCTGTTAATCATGCTGGTATTTGTACGAAGCAACGAATTGCGCGGCGGATTATGGCAAGAAATTGATTTTGAGCAGGCGATTTGGACAATTCCAGCCGAAAGAATGAAACGCCCACGCTTGCACATTATCCCCTTGCCATCATGGGCATTAGAGCTATTGCGTGAATTGCACGATTTAACAGGCAAAACACCCTTTCTCTTTCCAAGCAGAACCAAAATAAACGCCTACATTTGCGAAAACACATTAAGCGCAATCATGCACCGATTAGGTTACAAAGGCATGGCAACACCGCATGGATTTAGAAGCCTAGCCAGTAGCACGCTAAACGAGCAAGGATTTAACCGCGATGCGATTGAACGGCAACTTGCACACGTTGAAAGCGATAGAGTAAGAGCCGCCTACAACAGGGCGGACTACATGGCAGAAAGACGCGAAATGATGCAATGGTACGCCGATTTTTTGCGCAAACATTTTGATGAAGCAATGGCAATTTTAAATGGCACGCACACCAGCGATTAAGCCCAAAACACACTTGCGCCGCTTGCTGGTGTTTTGAATAAAACGCATGAAACGCCATTTGATGCCGTCTGCGCAATCAATGCCGATTAAATAAATGCCGTTTGAATGTAAACATTTGACAACAAAAGCCGTTTGCAATTTCATTAAGCGGTCCGCCCAAAAAAACTGTAGTTTTCTGCATCAGTTTTGCAAGGACAAGCATGGCAAAAACACCAGCAGACGGCATAAAAAACAAAAAAACACTAATTTTTACTAACAGGAAACGAGATGATGAATATTTTTAGTGAATTGAGAGAAAAGGCTAATCTTTCAAAAGCGGCAAGCCCTTTCTATGGTGGAGACTATTTTTTAACAGCAAATTCTTTACTGAATGGCATTAGAGATATTTTAAAAAATAAAAAAAATGATGAAATCTCACTTGCTTTACATGAAATACCTTTACGAATAGAGAGTTATTTTAAATTTCAGAAAGATATTGCCTTTGAAGAAGTTAAGCACGAAATGTTGGATTGCACAAACGAAAAACACCGCGAATATTTAGCGTCTTTATTTGAATGGGATAACGGGGCGTGCTTTCCAACAGATGAAGTCTATTTCTACTATGCAGAAAAAGAATATTTAGAAACAGAAGAAAACACATCTAAACTAGAAGCCTTGAAAGCATATTTGTTTGAATTTTCAGATATTCAAAAAGATGATAGCGATGAATATTTTCAAGATATGCAAGATTATGAATGGGTGGCAATTCTTGCCTTATATTTCACTGATTCAGCCCTATGCATTTTTTCGCAAGAAGATTTTCACTCTGAAGATTTTAATAAGTTTACTAGTCATAAAATAAACTGGATAAAAGAACAATTACTTTTTGCATGGCAGGCTTTGCACTATGCAACCCTTTTAAAAAATGCGGATAAAGTAGAGCGTGAAGCATTGATACAAGTAGAAAATGAAGCACGCCAAAAAGCACGCGCCGAAATGGCAAGAAAAGGCGGTTTAGCAAAATTGAGCCATTATCAAAAAGCAGGTACGATTGATGCGGTTAATCAGTTACTAGACGAGAAAAAGGACTTATACAACCGCCGCGGTGGCAAATCCGCCCTGGTTAAAATGATTAGCGATTTAATCGCAAACGGCAATATTTCAGCACCTAATATGCCTAGCCAAAAGACAATTGAAACATGGGTTAATAATCATCAAAAAGCCACTTCGCAACAATCATTTGCCTAATCAGCAAGCTGACTTACTGAAACCAGCTTGCTGACTTACCGAAATCAGCTTGCAACCGTCTTAAAGCCGCCCGATTAGGCGGCTATTCTTTCGCCGTCAATAACCGCATTGCACAACCTAACGCAATGCAACATAGAAAGGCAAAACATGGCAACTGAAACATTTTTGAGAATAAAAGACGTGAAAACCCTTTTGGGATTTTCCAGCGATGAAGCGATTTACAGCAGAATGCGTGAAAACAGCCCTAGATTTGACCCTGATTTTCCAAAATCAATCAAACTTGGCACACGCGCTACCGCATGGCTGAAAAGCGAAATTGACGCATACCAAGCAAAGATTATTGAACGAAGCAGAAAGGGTTAAACATGAAAAAGCAAAAGAAAACCCAAAACACCAGCAAAGGCATTTTGGGCAAAAAACGAGATAGACGAGATTATATCAAACCTAATACGCAATACGCCTTAATTTTACAATGGCTACAACAGCCAAACGGCATAACCAATTACGAAATGCACACGCGCGGCATCAATTCAGCAACCGCCCGAATTGCAGAATTGCGCAATATGGGTTTTAACATTACCGATGCTTACGAGCCGTTTACTAATCAATTCGGCAACACAATAAAAATCAAACGCTATCGCTTGCAGGTGTAGCATGGCAAAGCGCGGCGGGCATGACGGCAAGAGAAAGTCTAGACAATTTCAACAATTGCCGAAAGCTATGTTAAAAGCACCGCAATTTTGGCTACTTTCAGGCAATGCGATAAAGGTTTTACTGTATCTCTTGTCGCAGTACAACGGCGAAAACAACGGCGATTTATCCGCCCCAGCATCCGCCGCTACTTAAGTTGAATTTATCCATTTCAACGCTTGAAAAATCCAAGCGCGAATTGCTGGAAAAAGGCTTTATTGAAATCAGCAGACGCGGTACAACCCGAAAATGCCATTTGTACGCAATCACATTTCAAGCAGTAAACGATTGCAAAGGCAAACTGGATATTGCGGCAACGCACACTTACTCAGACGACTGGAAAAAACACCAGCCATAGCGTTACAAGTGTGCCAAAACTGCAAAGCCAAATTTGGGTTTTCCAAGCGTGGATTTTCCAAGTATGCAGACGGCATCAAAACAAACAACCGCCCCTAAAAAGGCGGTTTACTGTTTTCTATTGACGTTAAAAGCGAACAATGGTTAAATGCAGATTCTCTCTCTCAAACAATCAAAGCCCTATTTTTACACCTATTTCTTTTTGGCGCGTGCATTTTTTGATGTACGCCCTTATCAAGTTTAAGGGGGTATGCGGTATCGGTAACGACCGCGCTTAAGGGCGTTTGCATTTGAGAGAGAGTACCCCCGCCCTTATTTCGGGCGACTCTTAATCTCTCTCTATGAAAGCCCTATCATGCAAAACACAATTCAAACCCGTAGCCCGTATTATTCAAGTCTTGGTACAGTGTTATTAAATCTAGTGGAGCTTGCAAGCCCCGCCATTCAAAACCTGAATGAAGCAGACAAAAAAGCATTGAACCGCCAAATTGCAGAAACCTTGCAATTTACAGCTGTTAAGCAAAACATGCTGATTAGCCTTGTTTGCGAATTAGACACATTGCTACAAGACAAAAAGCGCATCATTGCAGACGACATCGCAGACTATGTGAACTATGCAGCAGCAGACAACGCCGCCATAAGCGCGGAATTATCAGCCCTGATTGATTGCGCTTGAATGCAACAAACACCAGTTTTACCGCTGGTGTTTTTTTATCGCCTATCGCAGGCAAACCGCCCTTGTGGGTAGTTCAAATAATGAACTAGGTAGTGAAAATCATTCACAAGGTAGTGAAAATGGTTCACAAGGGTTATGAAAATCGTTCACCCAAACCAGTCATTGAACCAGTCAATAAGAACCAGTCAATGAACCTAGAGGATTGCGATGGCGAAAATTCGCCATACGCACCTGCTGATTTTTCGCGTGATGATTTTTCGCCAAACGGTTTTGCAGACGAAAACGAAAATGCAAATAGCAAAGAGCCGAAACCGCTTGCCAAAATCCGCCCGCCCCCTTTTTTATAATGCGTAAAAACCCCCTTTTTTGCCCTTTCGCGCCGCAAAATTCAATCTTGCCTAATGGCTTGCCCTTATTCAGCACGCCATAAACGCCCCAAAAAACGCGATTTAAGCCATTTTGACCGCTTGGATAAGCAAACACACACGCCACACCGCAAACCGCCCTAAAAACGCAAATTTGCCCCCTTGCTGGTGTTTTTCTGAATAAGGCAAACAGTGCAGACGGCATCAAATTGCATCAATTGCGTAAAAAACGCGTTTTAAACGATTTTCAGCGCTTGGATAGGTAAACAGTAAGGCAAAGCATTAAACGCGCTATAAACGCAAAATAGACGGCTTACAAGCGATTTTCACACACCAGCAAGCAAGCGCATTTCTCACGCCCAAAACGTGCAAATTTTCGCACCCCGCAAAAATCGCTTGTTTTTCTCTCTTTTGGGCGTGGTTTGAACAGAAAAGTAAAGCAAAAAAATCAGCGTGAATTTAAAAAGGCAAACTGAAAAAATAAATACCATTGCATGGTAGATTCTATAGAGGATACTAAAAATTAGTATAAATGAAGGGCGAAAAACGGGCTTATTATACTAAAAATTAGTATAATAGACCCCTTTTAAAAAGCATTTATACTAAAATTTAGCATAATAGAAGGGCATTTATACTAAATTTTAGCCCCCTGAATTTAATTTTTTTATGCAAATTGAATGAAAAAAAACACCGCCCGAAAAACCAAAATTCAGACGGTTTTATTTTGCCTATCGCAGGCAAACATTTTTCACATTGCAGACGGCATACAGGGCAAGAGCGGGCAAACGCAAAACAAACCGATTGCATGGCATTGTTTTTGCAAACACCAGCACGCCCTTTTTTATAATGCGTAAAAACCCCTTTTTTATAACGTAAAGAAACCCCCAAAAATCGCACATTTCCAGCCCTTGCATGGGGTTGTTTTCACAAATGCCATTTTGCACGCCAAAACAGCCCCAAATTCCCCAAAAGCTACCCTAAAATTTCTCTTCCCAAAATGGAAACACAGCCCTATAATTCCCAAAACGGAAAAGGCGCAAAGCATGAAAATATTAGGCAAAGAATTACTAGAGCAGTTTACGGCAAAATACGCAGATTGCCGCCGCCCCCTTGAAAAGTGGGTAACAGATGCCGAAAGAGAAAACTGGAAAACACCACAAGAAATTAAAAACCACTATCGCAGCGTAGATTTTCTTGCAAACAACCGCGCCATTTTCAACATCAAAGGCAATCACTACCGCCTAGTAGTCAAGGTTAGATACAGCAACGGTTTAATCGTAATTGAATGGATAGGCACACACGCGCAATACAGTAAAAAGGAATTTTAAAAATGGATACCGTGAAAATCATCAAAACAAAAGACGACCACCGCGAAGCAATGGCACGCCTAAACGCCCTAATGGATTTAGAGCCGCTAGACGGTACAGATGAAGCATTAGAGCTTGAAGCCCTAGCCCTTTTGATTGAAGCCTACGAAAAACAGCAGGGCTTTTTTGAAATCAAAGAACCGCCTACCGCCCTTGAACTAATCGCCTTTCGCATGGAGCAAAACGGCTTAACCGCAAAAGACATGCAAGCCTATTTTGGTAGCGCGGCGCGTGTCAGCGAAGTGTTGAACGGCAAACGCCCTTTAAGCCTAGCCATGATGCAAAAGCTAAACAAAGGCTTGAACATACCAGCAGAATTGCTGCTACATTCACGCCCCTGAAGCAAACAACCGCCCCTAAAAAGGCGGTTTGCCTAAATACAGACGGCATAACTTTTTTATATCGTAGAAAAACACCAGCACCGCTTGAACATTCAAGGCATTTTCAGTTACGGTATTATTTACGGCATCATGAAATTTAACAAAAATATTTTCAATTAAAATCAATAAGATAATTAACCAATTAGATTCTCTCTGTCCACCAGATAAAACAAAAATCCCGTGAATTTCACGGGTATTTTTTTGTCTATTTTTAACCATTAACCGCCATTTTCTCTTTTATTATCAAAAATATAAATTCACACCTTTCAGCCTTTGCTGCTATTTATCTCTCTACCGAAAACCACTGCAAACCACTTACTGCAACGCCATTTTTACGGTATTTCTTGCTTTGCTCACGTAACACAAAACATCAGCCGATTGTATATGCGTTTTGCATATAAAAATGCCGTCTGCGTTTTTCTCCCCCATTGCAGACGGCATTTGCTGGTTTAATCAATGCTTATACGCAATTTTATGCGGCGTTTAGTGGTGCGTATGACCGATTTCAAAAGTTAAAGTTGAGTAAGTCGATTCTTTTTGACAACGTTTTTGGTCGGCAAAATCGGTTTTGTATTCCACGTTGGCTTTCCAAAAGCCTTGACGCAAGGGAATGATGTCGACTGTGCCGTCTGCAGCTGTGGTGTCCGAAAAGGCTTGCGCTTCTACCTTGTGCGTTTTGCTGTGGTCGCGCAGGTCAAAGCCCTCAAAAGTGGCGGTTAAGGTAACGTTTGGCAAAGGCTCGCCGCGGTACAACACTTTCACTTTAAACGGTTCGCCCACGCGAATGTTCGCTGGATTGTCCAAAGGAACGATTTCCAGTAAATGCCCTAATGGACGGGTAATCACGGCAGTTT
>JAUNMN010000009.1 GCA_030531795.1 Neisseria sp. | reverse complement strand
GCACAGCGATGCAAAAAATCAAAGGCGAATTGTCTAATGTGTATCGCAAAACGTTGGGTAGATTGCAACGACAATATATTGATTTTAGATGATATTGATACCAATCCAGTGAATTTTGATTATGAAACTCTCTATTCTTATTGTGAATTACAATACCGAAAGTTTTATTCAAAAACTTTTGACTAGCCTACAAAAGCAAACCTTAAATACCGCAGATTTTGAAATCATTATCGTCAATAATGTGCAAAATCATCGGCTGAACGAAATGCTAGAGACAGGCGATTTTAATCGCTACTTTCATTTAAGCGTTTATGATAGTGGCGACAATCTTGGTTTTGGTAAAGCAATGAATTTGGCGGCACGCCATGCCACAGGCGAACATTTATTGCTCATGAACCCAGACATACTCATGTTACAAGATAATTATTTGGAGCAATTATTGCACCATGCGGGTCAACATTTAAATTATGGCGTCATCAGCACGCAAATTCTTGATGATAATCAGCATGATGTTTCTACTTACTATAGTTATGAGTTTAACAATACGTTGGGCTATGATGGCGAAATTTGTTGGTTTCAAGGTTCACTTTTACTGATTAGAGGTGAAGTTTATAAGTTATTAGACGGCTTTGACCCTGACTTTTTTATGTATTGCGAAGATGTTGATTTATGCTTACGAATTAAAAAATTAGGCTTGCCACTGATTAAAATAGATGATTTGAAAGTGTATCATTTTGGTGGTGCAAGCGAACCAAATCATGACTATCACTATTATCATCGCCACATCACATCGCAATTTTTATTTGCCAAAAAGCATTATGACCCTGAAAGCTACCAGCAATTAGTAAAAGAGCTTCATCAAAAAAGCCAAAAGCGTTTGATGGTTTATCGTATGAGTGCGAAACTCTTTAAAAAGCATATGCGTCATCTCATCAAATGGCAAGTGATGTATGATGTTACTAAAGGTTTAAATTTGGGCAACTAAAAGCCAAATGTATGTTGTGAGAATGTAATATGCAAAATCAAAATAAAATTGGAACAGGCAAAACCATTATGCTCGCCATGCCTGACGTGGTTGGGTTGAGCGATATGATTATTAAGAATTTAGAATATCATGGCTTTACTGTGATTAACGGGACGTATCGTCCTTTTCATTATCGTTATAAAAATATTTGGGAAAGAGTATATAAATTTTTGCGTCATGTATTTTTAAGAGAACGTAATTATAAAAGTAGACGGCAAGCAGAAATATTTTTAGGCGATAAAATCATTCCCCAATTTGAAAAACAAGGGCTGATTTTAGGTAAGGATAAAATAGATTATATTTTGTTTATTCATGCTTCTATTTTTCCGCATAGTGTCTTGGATAAGATTTGTGAATTGGCTTATCAGAGTGTGGCTTATCACTGGGACGGTTTTGCGATATTTCCTGAAATTTTGGAATACATTCCGAAATTTGAACGTTTTTTTGCTTTTGATATAGACGATATTAAAAATAATCCACAATGGAATTTATTAAGTACAACCAATTTTTATTTTGATTTAGATGACGATGAAGTTGCGATGCTTCCAGCTTATAACACCAATAATCCCAGTGTTTATTTTGTTGGGCGACATTGGTTAAATCGCACGCCAATGATTGATGATTTTTTAGGTCAAATCAGCCAATTCAATATCACGCCTAAATTTTATATTCTAGATGAAAAAAATGAAGGTTATCAGGAATATAAAAACGCCGATAAAATCAATTTCCTGTCTCAATCTATGCCATTTGAACAGAATTTAGAGCAAGTTAAACACTCTGATATTTTGGTGGATTTTGTCAAAGCAGAACATAATGGTTTGTCATTTCGCTTTTTTGAATCCATTCACTACAATAAAAAACTTATCACTAATAATGTTAAGGTTAAGGATTATGATTTATATCATGAATCCAATGTATTTGTTTGGGAAAACGGCGAGATTGATGTGCAAGCATTTGAACATTTTTTAACCACACCATTTGTACCTATTGAGCAGCACATTAAAGAAAAATATTCTTTTGGAAATTGGATTAAATATATTTTAGATATTCAGCCACATGTCTCGTTATCATTGCTGAAATAAAAATATCTTTAAGATTTGATGAGATTAGGTCGTGAAATTGATTCGTAGTAGGGGAGTCAAAAAATGATTGGGTTGAATAAGACTATTCTTTTGGGTATGCCAAATCATCATGGTATTTTTAATTCTTTGATTGCTAATTTGGAAATGCTTGGGTTTAAAGTAGAGACTTTGAATTTACGATATAATTTGACAAGAATAGATGAATTTTTAGCGAAACCTTATATGCTGTTGCCGTCTGCAATTTATGAAAAATACGGTTTTGAAAATTGGGTGAAGTATATTTTGGATATTCTGCCTTATATTCCTTTCAATTTGCCTGAATCATAGTATTTAAGTGGATTTGAGAATATTTGGTTTTATTTTAAAGGGTTTAATCAATGCAAATGATTGATACAAAAATCGCTGATGTGAAAATCATTGAGCCGCGTGTGTTTGGCGATGAGCGTGGTTTTTTTATGGAAACGTTTCGTGATGAATGGTTTCGGGAAAATGTGGCAAATCGGGTGTTTGTGCAGGAAAATCACAGCAAATCGGTAAAAGGTGTTTTGCGTGGTTTGCATTTTCAAACGGAAAACACGCAGGGGAAGTTGGTGCGTGTGGTGTCTGGGGCGGTGTTGGATGTGGCGGTGGATTTACGCCGTTCTTCGCTAACGTTTGGGCAATGGGTGGGCAAAATTTTGTCGGCAGAAAATAAGCGACAATTGTGGGTGCCTGAAGGTTTTGCGCATGGTTTTTATGTGTTAAGTGAGTCGGCGGAGTTTGTGTATAAATGCACGGATTATTACAATCCGAATGCGGAACATTCTTTGATTTGGAACGACCCAACGGTGGCGGTGGATTGGCAATTGCAGGGCGAGCCGAGTTTGTCGGCGAAGGATTTGGCGGGACAGTTTCTGGCGGATTTGCCTTGTTTTGACTAGCTTTGCATTGTGTTTTTTGAAATAATGCGTTTTTTCGTTTTTGAGGTGGAATAATGGCTTTGCAAGATTTGAGTGGCAAGATTGCTTTGGTAACGGGTGCGAGTCGCGGCATTGGTGCGGCGATTGCGGATACTTTGGCACAAGCTGGGGCAACGGTGATTGGCACGGCAACCAGCGACAGCGGTGCGGCGGCGATTGGCGAGCGTTTGGCGCAATGGGGCGGCTCGGGTCGTGCTTTGAATGCGGCTGAACCGAATTCGATTGAAACTTTGATTGCAGACATTGAAAAAGAGTTCGGCAAACTGGATATTTTGGTGAACAACGCTGGCATCACGCGCGATAACTTATTGATGCGCATGAAAGAAGAAGAGTGGGACGAGATTATGCAGGTAAACCTGAAATCGGTGTTCCGTGCCAGCAAGGCGGTGTTGCGCGGCATGATGAAGCAGCGTTCGGGTCGCATCATTAACATCACTTCTGTGGTCGGCGCGATGGGCAATGCGGGGCAGGCGAACTACGCGGCGGCGAAGGCGGGTTTAATCGGTTTTGCCAAATCAATGGCGCGTGAAGTCGGTTCGCGTGGCATCACGGTCAACTGCGTCGCCCCTGGGTTTATCGACACCGACATGACGCGCGCTTTGCCTGAGGAAGTGCGCAAAACTTTTGAAGCGCAAACCGCTTTGGGTAAATTCGGCGAAGCGCAAGACATTGCCAACGCGGTGTTGTTTTTGGCTTCTGAGCAAGCCAGCTACATTACAGGGCAAACTTTGCACGTCAATGGCGGCATGTTGATGCCTTAATGAACAAATGAGATGCCGTCTGCAGTGTTTAGAAAACTGCAGACGGCATTGTTTATTGTTTTAAGTTTAATCAAGAGAGCAAAATGAGCAAAACCGTACATTATTTGAAAGATTATCAAGCACCTGATTTTTTGGTGGAAAGCACCGATTTGGTGTTCACAATTGAAGAAACGCACACCATTGTGCAGGCGACTTTGCGTGTGTTGCCGCAAAACAGCAAGCCAACCTTGCAGCTAGACGGTTCGGCGGAGTTGTTGGGCGTGCAAATCGATGGCGAAGCGTGGCAGGATTACGAGTTAAACGCCGAAAGTTTGCGTTTGCACAATGTGCCGTCTGCAGCTTTTGATTTGAGCGTGCAAACCAAAATTTATCCAAATGAAAACAAATCTTTAATGGGTTTGTACGCTTCGGGTGGCAATTTGTACACGCAATGTGAACCCGAAGGTTTTCGTAAAATCACGTTCTATCCCGACCGCCCAGACGTGATGTCGGTGTTCACGACCACGATTATTGCCGATGCCAAAAGCTATCCTGTGTTGTTGTCTAACGGCAATTTGCAGGATTCAGGGCAAACTGCAGACGGCAAACACTGGGCAAAATGGTACGACCCGTTTAAAAAACCGAGTTATTTGTTTGCCTTGGTGGCAGGCGATTTGACCTTAACTCACGACACGTTTACGACAATGAGCGGACGCGAAATTTCTTTGGATTTTTACACCCGTGCAGCGGACGCGGACAAAGTGGGTTTCGCGATGGAATCGCTGAAAAACGCGATGGCTTGGGACGAGTCGCGCTTCGGTTTGGAATACGATTTAGACCGCTACATGATTGTGGCGGTGGGCGATTTCAATATGGGCGCGATGGAAAACAAGGGTTTGAATATTTTCAACACCAAATTTGTGCTTGCCAACAGCCAAACCGCCACCGATGCCGATTTTGAAGGCGTGGAGAGCGTGGTGGCGCACGAGTATTTTCACAACTGGACGGGCAACCGCGTAACCTGTCGCAACTGGTTTCAGTTGTCGCTGAAAGAAGGTTTGACCGTGTTCCGCGACCAAGAGTTTTCGGGCGATAGAGCCAGTCGCGCAGTGCGCCGCATTGAAGGCGTGAGCTATTTGCGTCAGCATCAATTTCCCGAAGACGCAGGCCCGATGGCACACCCGATTCGCCCTGCACAATACGAAGAAATGAACAATTTTTACACCATGACCGTGTACGAAAAAGGCGCGGAAGTGGTGCGTATGTATCACACATTTTTGGGTGAAGCAGGTTTCCAAAAGGGCATGAAATTGTATTTCCAACGCCATGATGGACAGGCGGTTACTTGCGATGATTTTCGTTTGGCGATGGCGGATGCGAATGGCGTGGATTTTGAACAATTTGCCTTGTGGTACAGCCAAGCAGGCACGCCAACCGTACGCGTGCAAACGCAGGCAGATAATGGGCAATACCGTTTGCGCGTGAGCCAAACCACGCCAGCCACGCCCGATATGGCAGAGAAAAAAGCGATGCAAATGCCTCTGAAAATTGCCTTGCTCAATCGCCAAGGCGAACTTGTGCCGTTTAAACTAAGTGCAGGCGGCACGGCACAAGCCGAGGCGGTGTTGACCTTAAACCAAGACGAACAAGACTTTGTTTTGTATGGAGTTTGTGAAGAAGTTGTGCCGTCTTTGTTGCGCGGTTTTTCTGCACCCGTGCATCTGCAATACGATTACAGCGATGCCGATTTGGCATTGTTGCTTGCCCACGACACAGATGCGTTTGCCCGTTGGGAAGCAGGGCAAACCTTGTTGCGCCGCGCGGTTGCTGCTAATGAAAAAGCATTAGAAAATCAAGAAGATTTGCCGCAACACACTGGCTTGTTCGCCGCTTTACGCAATGTCTTACAAGCGGATATTGACCCTGCGTTTAAGGCGTTGCTGTTGCAATTGCCGACTGCAGCCGAATTGTGGGACGGACGTGAGCAAATTCAACCCGTTCGCGTGCATCAAGCGCGTGAAGCCTTGTTAAATACGATTGCCAGCGAGTTTGCCAACGAATTTGCTCAGCTCAACCAAGCGGCGAAACAGGCGGAAGAAAACGCCGATTTGGTGCAACCTTATGAGTACGAGCCAGAGCAAGCGGCTTGGCGCAGTTTGCGTAACACTTGCCGCGCTTATTTATTGCGTGCAAAACCCGATGAATATATGCAACAAGCATTTGAAAATTATGCAGAAATGGCAAAAAACATGACCCACGAGTGGGGCGTGTTGTCGGCGGTGAACCACCACGCCAGCAGCCAACGCGATGAATTGCTGGAAAACTTCGCCAACAAATTTGCCGATGAGGCTTTGGTGATGGACAAATATTTTATTTTGTTGGCGAGCAGCCATCGAGCTGACACTTTTGAACGCGTGCAAAATGCTCTGAACCATCCGCAATTCAGTTTGGAAAACCCGAATAAAGCACGCGCTTTGTTGGGGACGTTCACACGCAATGTACCATTTTTTCACGCTGCAGACGGCACAGGTTATCAATTTATTGCTGAAAAAGTGATGCAAATTGATGAATTTAATCCACAAGTTGCGGCGCGTTTGGTGCAAGCGTTCGATATTTGCCAACGCCTCGAACCGCAACGCCAAACTTTGATGAAAACCGCTTTACAAAGCATTGCCAGCAAAGCGAATTTGTCAAAAGATGTGAGCGAAATTGTGCATAAGATTTTGGCGTAAAACGATTTTTGGCTAAACGAATGCCGTCTGCAAATGAAACGCCCCTATAGCTTCGCTATGGGATTCCTTTCAGTCACAGACGGCATTTTTTATGCTTTTAATAGCTTTAATCCGCCAAACATTTGCCCAAAATCACAATATCCGCCAGCTGATTTTCCAAATCGCACACTTTCGGCAAATGCCCCCACTTGGCAAAACCTGCTTGTTCAAACAGCGCGATGCTGGCGGCATTGTGGGCAAAAATCACCGCCAACACATTGCGTATTCCCAAACTCGGCGCTTGTTGCAACATGAATTGCAGTAAGGTTTTGCCTAAACCTTGTCCGCGTGCCTGTTCGCCAACATACACGCTGATTTCCGCGCTGATGTGATAAGCGTCGCGCGGATAATAATCGCTGAAACTGCCCCAAGCCAGCAGCTGATTTTCAGCGTTTTTGACCACATAAATCGGGCGTTTTTCGTTGTGTGCTTCAAACCAAGCGCGGCGCGACTCGACCGAAACGGGCTGCAAATCGGCGGTGCTTTGGCGAGTGGGAATGGTGCTGTTGTAAATCGCGACAATGTCGGCTAAATCGCTTGCTTGGGCGATTTGAATGCGGAAATTTTGTGTGTTCATGAGACAAAGGCAAGCAGATGCCGTCTGCGAAACGGCATCTGCTTTTTTAGATAAATTATTGAATTAACTTGGAAATAGTTTTGAAAGCAGGATGTTTGGCATCTTCCAGCAAGGCAAACAACAGGCTTTCCACATTGCTGACCACCGCGCCAGCCGCTTGCATTTGTTGCAAAGCGTTGGCTTTATTGAGCGGACTGCGCGAAGTGGTGCATTCAAATGGAATGTAGGCGGTGTAGCCAGCGGCTTGCAAATCTTGCACGGTTTGCAGCATACAAACGTGGGCTTCTGCACCGATAATAATCACATTTTTCGCTTGTTTTTGCTGCAAAAATGCCTCAACTTCGCTTAAAAACGCCGAAAATCGGGTTTTCTCAATCACGGGGCTGTCGGGGCAAAGTTCTTTGATTTGAGCCAAAGTGTTGCCCAAACCTTTTGGGTATTGCTCGGTGATGATGTGGGCAATGCCCAAAGCGTTTAAACCTTGCAATAAAACGCTGCTTTTTTCAACAAAATCATCGGCTTCGTGCAAAACAGCGGTCAAACGCTCTTGAATGTCTACCACAATGCAAACGGTGTTTTCAATCTGCAAACGGCTCATGTGATGCTCCTTATGGATTGGAAAAAGGCTTTCAGTTTATCGGCTTGCGTGGCAAAAAACAATACGCGATGCCGTCTGCAGACGGCACGTGTTCTTACGCCAAATCAAATACGGCGATGTTTTCAATGTGGGCGGTTTGGGGGAACAAATTCATCACTCCAGACGCAGTGAACCGATAACCTTTGCCCACCAAAACCGCCGCATCGCGCGCGAATGTGGCTGGGTTGCACGACACATACACGATGCGTTTGGGCAAAAATGGCGCGTGCAATGCTTGCACCAAGGCATACGCGCCAGCGCGCGGCGGGTCGAGCAACATTTTGTCCAACTTGCCCCAAGATGCGACGGTTTCGGGCGTGGTGTCAAACAAATCGCCAACCCGAAAATCGATGTTGTGCAGACGATTGCGTTGAGCATTGTGTTTGGCGCGTTCAATCAAAGAGGGCAAGCCTTCAATCGCCAACACTTTTGCGCCACTTTTGGCAAGCGGTAAAGTGAAATTACCCAAGCCACAAAACAAATCGGCAATGTTTTCATGGTGTTGTGGTTCAAGCAAACGCATGGCACGCGACACCATCAGTGCGTTGGTTTGGGCGTTGACTTGGGTAAAATCGCTGGGCTGATAGGGCATGATGATGTCAAATTCGGGCAATTCGTAGCTCAAAATTTTCGCCATTTCTTGTAAGGCAAACGCTGGCTGCTTGCCGATTTGCAGGTCGATTCGCCACGCTTTGCCTGTTTGTTGTAGTGCTTTGTGTAAATCATGCAAGATGCGTTGCTGGTGTGGCGTGGGCGTGTGGTTCATCGCCAGCAAGGCAACGCTTAAATCCTTGCCGTCTGCAAGTTCGATGTAACGCAGTTTCAGGGCGTGGGCGATGCTTTTGAGGTATTTTTGCAACACAGGCAAAGCACGATTGAGTGCAGGCGATAAAGTCAAACACGAATCGATATTGATGATTTGATGGCTTTTTTTGGCTTGAAAACCGATGCGGCAACTGCCTTTTTCGCTTGCCACGCTCAAACGCGCCCGCTGGCGATAATGCCACGCGATGCCGTGTATCGCAGGCAGAAAATGGCTGGGGCGAACTTGGGCGATGCGCTGCAATTGTTCTTCGGCAATGCGTTGTTTCAATGCCGTCTGCACATCGTCATTGATGTGTTGCAAGGCACAACCGCCACACACACCAAAATGCGGACAGGGCGGCGTGCGCCGAAAAGGCGAAGCGTGAATGATTTTGGTGGCGATTGCTTCGTCAAAACCTTTATGTTGTTTAACGATTTGAAATTGCACGGTTTCTTGTGGCATCGCCCCTTGAATGAACACGGTTTTGCCGTCGATGCGGGCAATGCCGCGACCTTCGTAATCTAAATTGTCAATGTGGGCGAGTGGCTGGTTTGGGTTCATGGCGAATCTTTGTGGTTTTTATGCTGAAATTTCGCCACAAACGCTGGCGAAAAGCCGATATTTTCGCACAATTTTGCGCTTTTACGGTATGATAGCGCACTATTTTTCTTCCCTAAACCACTTAAAGCATGATGAAAAAAATCATTTTTGCGACCGCCGCTGCATTTTTGAGCAGCGCAGCGTTTGCCAATACTTCTTTGCCTGATGTGTCGCCAAATGCCGAAGGGCAACACGTTGTCATCAATATTCCGCAACAGCGTTTGTTTTTGTACACCGATGGCAAATTGACCAAAATTTATCAAGTTGCCGTGGGCAAGGCGATTACGCAAACGAATTTGGGTTCGCACGTCATCGGCGGCAAGGCGTATAAACCGACTTGGCACATTCCCAAATCGATTCAAAAAGAACGCAACGACGGTAAGAAAACCATCAAATACGGCGAACCTGGTCATCCGCTTGGTCCTGTGTTTGTGCGTTTGGGCGACCCGAAACTGGGTTTGGGCATTCATGGCACAAACGCGCCGAGCAGCGTGCCTGGTGTGCGCAGCCACGGTTGTGTGCGCATGAAATCGCCTGATGCTTTGGAATTTGCCGACCGCATCGCAACTGGTTCGCCTGCAGACGTGATTTACCAAATGGCGGCGTTGAATGTGGACAGCAAAAATCAATTGTGGCTGGCGGCGTATCGCGACCCGTATAACAAGAAAAATTTAGACACTACGGCTTTGCGCAAGAGCATTGCGGCGTGGGCAAAAGCCAATGGCAAAACCGTAAACAACAAGCAAGTGGACGCGGTGCTGAAAGCGAAAACGGGCGCGTTGGTGTGCGTGAGTTGCGGCAAAGGCAAGGCGAGCGTTGCGGGCGATTTGAAGTCGGTGCAATGGACAAGCGGCAGTGGCGCGTACAGCAAAGCGAAAGCGATGCCGAAAGTGGTGCCGTCTGCGCCTGCTGAAAACATGGATGGCGGCGTGGAAGTGAACACCGAAGCGGAAAACGCGCCAGCGAGCGCGGTGTCGTCGGTTGCGAAAAAAGCGACAGCCGCTGCTTCGCCAGCCAAAACCGCGTCAAACAAAAATCCAGTAGTGAAGAGCGATGTGGCGAAACCTGTGGCAACGCCGAAAAACGAAGCCGCTTCGCAAGTGAGCATGGACAATTTGTTTTGATGTTGGGCTTTGATTTGAATTTCGTTTGAATCTGAAATCAAAATGCCGTCTGCGATTCAACCCTCCTGTGAGTAAAACGGGAGTCGTTTGAAATTGCAGACGGCATTTTTGTTTACAGCGTATGCGAAACTAATTTTTCGGCGGTAAAGTGATGTTGGGCAAATTCCATTGCCGATAAATCGCCAGCATACGCAAAGTGAAAATCAGCAGCAAAGTGGCGGTGTCGCGCAGCCACAGCGAAACGCCCAAATATTGCAGCACCAGATAAAACAGGCAACCGACAAACGCGGCGGTGATGTAGATTTCTTTGTGCAACAGTAGCGGCAGTTGCCGACAAATCACGTCGCGCAAAATGCCGCCAACGACGGCGGTCATAATCCCCATCATCACGGCAATCGGAATCGGCATCGCCTTTGCCAGCGCGGCTTCCAAGCCGATAACGGTGAACGCCGCCAAACCCAAAGCGTCAAACCAACGCATCGCGCGGTCTAGTTTTTCAAATTGATGATAAAAAACTTGAACAATCAATGATGTGGCAACAATCAAATGAAAATAGCTTAAATCGTGTAGCCAAAAAACGGGGTGGCGATTGAGCAGCAAATCGCGCAAAGTGCCGCCGCCGATTGAACCCACAAAAGACACGAGTAACGCGCCGAAAATGTCTAAATTCAAACGTTTAGCCAACACCGTCGCCGCCACGGCGCAAGCAAACACGCCTATCATGTCTAGGGTGTAGATGATTAGGGTTTCAGATGGAAGGTAGGGTGTCATGGCTTGTGGTGTTCAATGTTGGGTTGGATTTTTTTGTTGGCGCGGACAAGGTTTCGCGTCATTTATTTGGCGTACCAAACGCGTGAATGATTTTGAAAATGAACGATAAAAAATGCCGTCTGCACCTGAAAAAGGCTCATGAACAAAGCAAGAGACGATTTCAGTTTGCAGACGGCATCGGCGTTTAGAACACTTGCCACACAAAGAAAATCAAAGTATGCAATAAGAATAATGGCACGAGAATGCCGAACGACCAAGCCATGTAGCCGAAGAAACTTGGCATCGCCACGCCGCGTTGTTCGGCAATGGCTTTGACCATGAAATTCGGTGCATTACCGATGTAACTTAATGCACCCATAAACACTGAACCCATCGAAATGGCAAGCAGGGTGTGGAACAGTGCGCCTGTCATCAATGAGGCGGCATCGCCACCTGCCATATTGAAGAAGACGAGATAGGTTGGGGCATTGTCCAAAAATGCCGAGAGCAAACCCGTCATCCAGAAATACATGGTGTTAATCGGTTGCCCTGCTTCGTTGTGTACTAGCGAAATCAAGCCTGCGAAATGTCCTGCTTCGCCTGCTTTCAAAATGGCAATCACGGGGGCGATGGTGATGAAAATGCCCAAGAACAGTTTGCCCACTTCCAAAATCGGGTCCCAGTTAAATTCGTTGCCAGCACGCACTTGTTTGGGGGTGATTTTCAAAGAAATGAAAGTGATGGCAAGCAAAATCACATCGCGTACCAAGTTTTGCAAAGCATAATGGCTGCCCAAAATATCGAATTCGACATTCGGCTTCCAAATGCCCGACATCAACACTGCCGACACAATCGCTGCCAACAGCAAGAAATTCCATTTGCCGAAAATTTGCAATTTGCTGTCGGGGGTGGGGTCTTTGGCTTCAATTTCGTCTTCTTTAGAGAAGAAGTAGCGGTCTAAAAAGTAAAACACGGTGAGCAAAATCACGCTGCTGATTAACACGGGTGGCAACATATGTTGCACCGTCCACATGAAATCCACGCCTTTCAAAAAGCCCAAGAACAAAGGTGGGTCGCCCAGTGGGGTTAAACCGCCGCCGATGTTGGCAACCAAGAAAATGAAGAACACAACAACGTGTACGCGGTGTTTGCGGTTGTCGTTGGCTTTGAGCAAAGGGCGAATCATCAGCATGGCTGCGCCCGTTGTCCCCATGATGGAAGCCAAAACCGTGCCAATGGCGAGAATGGCGGTGTTGAGTTTGGGGCTACCGTGTAAATTGCCCCACACCAAAATGCCGCCCGACACGGTGTACAAAGCCAACAGCAATAAAATAAAGGGAATGTATTCTTCAACGAGGGCATGGGCAACTGTGCCGACTGCAGCACCAAAACCATAAAAAACAATGAAAGGAAGCAAGAAAACCAAAGTCCATGCGGCGGTGATTTTGCCGAAATGATGATGCCAGATGTGGGCGAAAAAGAGCGGCCCTGTGGCGATAGAAAGTAAGATGAGGGCGAAGGGTAAACCCCATAATAAGCTGAGTTCTGCGCCATTTGGCATACCTGCGGCAAAGCATGTTACTGGAGAAAGCAGCAGGGGAAGCAAGGCGGTTTGAATACGCATTGTTATTCCTTTTCTTTTGATAAAACAAAGTTTTATAGTTTTATTGAACATGTGTGGCTGGCGATGAAAATCGCAAATTTGCCACACGATGAATAGAGATTGTAATCAAAAAGTTAAGATAGGGCTAGTCAATGTTAGCCTTTGTTTACATAAAGCAAATGCCGTCTGCGGACGGCATGGCTTTGAGAGTGTTTATTTAAACATTTGAAAATGAAAGTTTTATTGTTCTGGTAAGCGCCACATCCACAGCGCGGTTGCAAGGCAAATCAGCGTGGCGGCGGCAGGCAGATACCAACGCTCGAGCATGGTAAACCACAAAAACACGCATGAAGCCGTCATCATGGTAAACGCCAAATATTTGGCGCGACGCGGCACGATGCGTCCCGATTCCCAGTTTTGCACCATCACGCCAAAACGCGGATGATTGCGCAGCCATGCGTGAAAGCGCGGCGACGCTTTTGCCCAGCAAGCGGCGGCAAGCAGAATAAATGGCGTGGTCGGCATCACGGGCAAAAACAAGCCGATGATGCCCAAAATCAAAGCAAGTGCGCCCAACACGCCAAACACCGAACGCATAATCATGATGAATGTTCCGTTTGTTTGGCGATGCCGTCTGCAGACGGCAAATCCAGCGCGTCCCAGCCTGCTTTGCCCATTTTTTTCAACAAAGCGATGTTGCGTTCAAAAATCGCCGCAGGGTCGGGAAAGGCTTGGGCGGCTTTTTCAATACTGGCTTCGCGGATTAAGTGCAAAGTTGGGTAGGGCGAGCGGTTGGTGTAATTGCTGATGTCGCTGGCTTCGGTGCCATCAAATTGAAAATCGGGGTGAAACGGCGCGATTTGAATCACACCGAGCAAATCGTTATCTTCAATCGCTTGTTCGGCAAAGTCCAACATATCGTTAAACTGCAAAAAGTCGCCGAATAAAGTGGGGTGAACCAGCAAAGTCGTTTCGCATTCATCGGCTGGTGTTGCCGCAATGAATTGCAATTCGCGGTCGAGGTCTTCCAAAAACGCATCGCTGTGCTTGGCTTGGCTTACCACAATGCGCACCTGATTTTTGGCATACGGTGCTTTGGCAAACGGGCATAAATTCAAACCAATCACGGCTTTTTCCAGCCATTGTTGGGTGTGTTCGCGGATTTGTTCTGGATTGATGGACATAAATCGGGTGAAAGCGTCAGAAAAAAAGGCGATTTTAGCATTATTAGTGTGCGTGTGGACAATGCGAAGGTGGTAAACTTTTGTTCACAAAATGATGATGAAAAACACATTTGATGCCGTCTGCGATTTTGAGTTGCAGACGGCATCACACGTTTTGGCTTTACACTTCTTTCAATAAAGCCGTGAAATGACGCAAGACTTTAGGTTCGTAAGTGAACGTTAAACCTTTGATGTTCTGTGCGTTTTCTTTCACTTTGGCAAAGGCTTCAATGATGAAATCCATGTGCGTTTGGGTATAAGTGGCACGCGGAATCGTCAAACGCAGCAACTCGGCTGGGCAAGGCAATTGCAAACCTGTTTTCGGGTCGCGTCCAAGCAAAAACGAACCGATTTCTACCGCCCGTATGCCTGCCACTTTATACAATTCACACGCCAACGCCTGCGCAGGAAATTGTTCAGCGGGAATGTGTGGCAACAATTTGCCTGCGTCCACAAACGCAGCATGACCGCCAGCTTGCTGACACACAACGCCGATGGCTTCCAAACCGTCCACCAAATACTGCACTTGCGCAATGCGATACGCCAGCCAGTCTTCACGCATACCGTCGTGCAAACCCACCGCCAAACGTTCCATCGCGCCGCCTTCCAAGCCACCATAAGTCGGAAAACCTTCTTGCACCACACAAAGTGTGCGGCATTCGGTGTATACGTCCAGCATTTCTTGGTTTTTGAAACACAGCAAACCGCCCATTTGCACCATGGCATCTTTTTTCGCCGACATCGCCAGCAAATCGGCGTATTGATAGGCTTCGAGCGTGATTTCGGCGATGCTTTTGCTTTGGAATTCGGCTTCACGTTGCTGAATAAAATAAGCATTTTCCGCAAAACGCGCCGAATCCATCACCACAGGAATATCGTATTTACGGGCGATGGCATACATGCCTTTTAGGTTGGCGATTGACACAGGCTGACCGCCAGCCGAGTTGCAGGTAATCGTGGCGACAATATAAGGCACGTTTGCTGCGCCCACTTCCAAAATGCCTTGCTCCAACGCCTCCAAATCAAAATTGCCTTTGAAATCGGCTTTAACGGCGGTGTCAAACGCTTCGGCGGTGTACACATTGCGCACCGTTGCACCATTGATTTGGCTGTGTCCTTGCGTGGTGTCAAAAAAATAGTTGGAAAACACCACCATTTTGTTGCGGTCTAAACCTTTTTCCAACTCGCGTTTTCGAATCAAAACAGGGATATAGATTTGTTCTGCACCGCGTCCTTGATGAGTGGGAATGGTGT
Organism: Neisseria sp.; assembly: GCA_030531795.1. GTDB lineage: Bacteria > Pseudomonadota > Gammaproteobacteria > Burkholderiales > Neisseriaceae > Neisseria. The sequence goes on along the minus strand of JAUNMN010000009.1, from coordinate 38,552 downwards.
AGTCGTAGCCAAAAATGTCTTTAACCGATTTGCATAAAGTGTGATAACTGCGGCTGCCGCTGTAGGCTTCGTCGCCGCGCAACATTGCCGCCTGCATTTCTTGAGTAATCGCGCCTGTGCCGCTGTCGGTGAGCAAATCGATGAACACATCTTCGCTGTCTAACAAAAATGGATTCATGCCTGCGCGCAAAATGGCTTGTTCACGGTATTCACGCGTGGTGCGTTTCACGGGTTCAATCACGCGAATGCGAAAAGGTTCGGGGAGATGTTTAAACGTATTCATGGATTTTCCTTTTTTGCGATAAAAAAATCGTTGCCACGAAAAACATGGCGCAACTATTTGCAAAAAAGGAAATTATGGAAAACAGCAAACCAGCTGGTGGTCGAGATTAAACCACTGAGCGTCAAGATAAAACATTGTGTACATGATTTACCTCCTACAAGCTGTTGGAAAATAAGCATTTTGTGGCGATTGTAGTTTGGCGTAATGTAATTGTGTCGCGCGGATATGGCAATAGGGCAAGTGTGGGATTTTTAGTGTGAAATAAGTTAAGATATTGAATAAATTAATGATTTAATAAAATTTGAATGGCGTGAACAAGGCTATGAAAAACATGATGCCGTCTGCAGTTTTGAGTTGCAGACGGCATCGGTAAGCAATATGCGTAAACGGTTTACGCTTCGCTTTGCAAGTGGCTCAAAGGCAAAGCGGTGGTGTTTTTGATTTCTTTTAACACGAAGCTGGATTTGGCATCTTGCACGCCTGGGTGCGACAGCAAGGTTTCCAACACAAAGCGCGAGAAGGCGTTCATGTCTGAAAAGAAGGTGTGCAACAAATAATCGGTTTCGCCCGTCAAAGCAAAGCAGCTCAATACTTCTGGCCACGTTTGCACTGCGTCGGCAAACTGTTCACGCGCTTCGCTGGCTTTGTCAATCGATACGCGAATAAAGGCTTGCAAACTCAAATTCACATGCACGGGCGAGAGCAAAGCGGCGTATTGGCGAATAATGCCCGCGTCTTCCAGCTGCTTCAAACGGCGCAAGCAAGGCGATGGCGACAAGGCAACGCGTTCTGAAAGCTCCACATTGGTTAGGCGACCATTGCTTTGCAAAACTTGCAAAATTTTTAAATCGGTTTTATCTAAAGTGATGGTTTGTGACATGATGATTTCCTTTATTCTCTTTTCAGTGTTGAAATATTCATTTTTAATTTTTGCCTAAAAATGAAGCGATTTGTTCTGATGAACGAAATATAAAGTAAATTTTCATAACACACAATACACCAAAAACAGAATTTTTTTAAAATAAAAAATCAGTAAACGCGATTAAATGCGTTAAACACACTAAAAAATGGCAATTTTGTGATAAAACGCGAAAAGCGTAAAGAAACGTTTGCAGTTGTTAGCGATTGTGCGATAATCGCCAAATATTCAGGAGAGCGTTGCTTGTGGTTTGCAAAACCTTTCAAGCAGCCGCCGAAGGCGCAGATTACCCTTAAATCGCTCAGGCAAAAGGACTGGATAGTCAAAAAACACATCTGGAGAGAGACGCGGCTGCGTCCACCGAAGGGGAAAAGGCGGTTTGCATCGTTGATTGAACTGCAGACGGCACGAAAATCTCAGGTTCAAGGACAGATAGGGTCGCGTGAAAAGTGAACGCAACACCCTTGTTTTGTCCAAAAGGAGATTTGAATGACCCTCAAAACCACCCCATTTAATCAAGCTCATAAAGACGCAGGCGGCAAATTGATTGATTTTGCTGGCTGGGAATTGCCTGTGAACTACGGTTCGCAAATCCAAGAACACGAAGCCGTGCGCACCGACGCAGGCATGTTTGACGTGTCGCATATGTTGGTAACAGACGTTACGGGCGACAACGCCAAAGCCTTTTTCCGCAAATTGATTGCAAATGACGTGCAAAAATTGTCTTTTGTCGGCAAGGCTTTGTATTCGGCAATGTTGAACGACAATGGCGGCGTGATTGACGATTTAATCGTGTATCGCACCAACGAAGCCGAAACGCAATACCGCATCGTGTCTAATGGCGCGACGCGTGAAAAAGACTCGGCGCAGTTTGCTAAAGTGGGCGCAGAATTTGGCATCACTTTAACACCGCGTTACGACTTGGGTATGTTGGCGGTGCAAGGTCCTAAAGCCATTGAAAAATTATTGACCGTAAAACCTGAGTGGACAGACGTGGTGAACAATTTGGCGGTGTTTCAAGGCGCAGACTTGGGCAACGACTGGTTTGTGGCACGCACAGGCTACACAGGCGAAGAGGGCGTGGAAGTGATTTTGCCAGCGGCTGAAGCGAACGCGTTTTTTGCGGCTTTGCGTCAAGCAGGCGTGCAGCCTTGCGGTTTGGGTGCGCGCGACACTTTGCGTATGGAAGCAGGCATGAATTTGTATGGCAACGACATGGACGACGACACCAGTCCTTTGCAAGCGGGCATGGGCTGGACGGTTGATTTGAAAGACGAAAGTCGCGATTTCGTGGGCAAAGCACCTTTGTTGGCTTTGAAAGAACGCGGCGTGGACGTGAAACAAGTTGGCTTGTTGTTGGACAAAGGCGGCATTTTACGCGACGGCATGGAAGTGATTACGCCAGAAGGCAAAGGCATCACCACCAGCGGCGTGTTCTCGCCGAGCTTGAAACAGTCTATCGCGATTGCGCGTGTGCCGAAAAACTTTGAAGGCGACAGCGCGAAAGTGTTGATTCGCGGCAAAGAAGTGGACGTGCGCGTGTTGAAATTGCCGTTTGTACGCAATGGCAAAAAACAATTTGATTGATTTGAATGACACAATTGGCGATGCCGTGTGCTGGTAAACTGCAGACGGCATCGTGAATATCCAAAGCAAGGGAATGGCTGATTTTTGTTTTGAACGGCTGTTTCATCGCTTGTAAACCTTAAAACCTTTATGCTTAATACGGAGAACAAACCATGAGCAATATTCCAGCAGAATTAAAATACGTTGCCAGCCACGAGTGGTTGCGTGCAGAAGCAGACGGCACAGTAACTGTGGGCATCACCGAACACGCGCAAGAATTATTGGGCGACATCGTGTTTGTTGAGTTGCCAGAAGTGGGTGCAAACTTGGATGCAGACGAGCAAGCAGGCGTGGTTGAGTCTGTGAAAGCCGCTTCTGATGTGTACGCACCGATTGCGGGCGAAGTGGTAGAAATCAATCAGGCTTTGGTAGACAGCCCTGATTTGGCAAACAGCGAGCCATACGGCGCAGGCTGGTTCTTCCGCGTGAAACCTGCTAACGCTGCAGATTTAGACGGCTTGTTGTCTGCTGAACAATACGCAGCCGAAATCGGTTAATGAAGATGAGAGCTGCCTGTTTGTCAGGCAGCTTTTTTTGCTTGTTTGTTGGGGCAAATGCGTTTGAGCCGCGTTTTTGAGTAAGCCTGTGTGGGCAAAACATCGCTGGTTTATTCAAAAATGGGGCGGCGTGGATTGCGCTGACTTAATTTGCCAAAAGCACTCTTTTATTTTCTAGAGGAAAAAACATGAAATTAAACGAATTATTCAATTCTGCTGAATTTGTTTCACGCCACATCAGCTTCAAAGACCAGCCAGCTTTGTTGGCGGCTTTGGGCGAAGAAAGCATGGAAAGTTTTGTGAGCAACACCGTGCCACAAAGCGTGCGTATGCCGTCTGCAGAGTTGGATTTGCCTGATTCATTGAGCGAAGCCGACGCTTTGGCGAAACTCAAAGCCATTGCCAGCAAAAACGTGGTGAACAAATCGTATATCGGTTTGGGCTACTACCCAACGCGTTTGCCAAATGTGATTTTGCGCAATGTGTTGGAAAACCCAGGTTGGTACACCGCTTACACGCCGTATCAAGCCGAAATCGCACAAGGTCGCTTGGAAGCTTTGTTAAACTTCCAACAAATGTGCATCGATTTGACGGGTCATGAGTTGGCTGGCGCGTCTTTGTTGGATGAAGCAACTGCCGCCGCCGAAGCGATGGCAATGGCAAAACGCGTAAGCAAATCTAAATCGAATCAATATTTTGTGGACGAACGCGTGTTGCCACAAACTTTAGATGTGATGAAAACCCGTGCCGAATATTTTGGCTTTGAGTTGGTGGTGGGCGATTTTGCCGCTGCTGAAAATGGCGATTTCTTCGGCGCATTGTTCCAATACGTTGGCAAAGACGGCGACGTTGCCGATTTGGCGGCACCGATTGCCGCAGTGAAAGCCAAAGGCGCGGTGGTTGCCGTGGCGGCAGACGTGATGAGCTTGGTCTTGCTCAAATCGCCAGCGTCTTTAGGTGCAGACATCGCCTTGGGCAACACCCAACGTTTCGGCGTGCCTATGGGTTTTGGTGGTCCACACGCAGCGTATTTCACATTCAAAGACGCAGACAAACGCAACGCCCCTGGGCGCATCATCGGCGTGTCGCAAGACGCTTCGGGCAAACCTGCTTTGCGCATGGCATTGCAAACGCGTGAACAACACATTCGCCGCGAAAAAGCCAACTCAAATATTTGTACTTCACAAGTTTTGCTGGCGAACTTGGCAGGCATGTACGCGGTTTACCACGGCCCTGAAGGCGTGAAACGCATTGCCAACCGCATTCACGCTTTGGCTTCAGCGTTCGCTGACGCGGTAACTGCAGACGGCATCCAATTAGTACACAACGTGTTCTTTGACACCGTTGCTTTAGATTGCGGAGCGAAAGCAGGCGAGATTTATCAAAACGCCTTGGCAGCTGGTTACAATTTGCGTCAAGTGAATGAAAACGTGTTGGCGGTGGCATTCCACGAAGAAAGTTCAGCCGAAGATTTTGCCGCTTTGGTGCGATTGTTCACAGGCAAAGCAGGCGTGTTGCCAAGCGAAGTGGCGGGCAAGTTGCCGTCTGCACTGTTGCGCACCGACGCGATTTTGTCGCATCCCGTGTTCAATCGTTATCACACCGAACACGAAATGTTGCGCTATCTGAAAAAACTGGAAGAGCGCGACTTGGCGATGAACCGCAGCATGATTTCACTCGGTTCTTGTACCATGAAATTGAACGCAACCGCCGAAATGTTGCCTGTAACTTGGGCGGAATTCAGTCAAATTCATCCGTTTGCTCCAGCCGAACAAACGCGCGGCTATTTGGAAATGATTACAGGCTTGCAAGAGCAACTCAAAGCGATTACAGGCTTTGACGCGATTGCGATTCAGCCAAATTCAGGTGCACAAGGCGAGTACACAGGTTTGTTGGCGATTCGCCGTTTCCACGCGGCAAACGGTCAGCCTAACCGCGATGTGTGTTTGATTCCGCGTTCGGCACACGGCACGAACCCTGCAACCGCACAAATGTTGGGCATGAAAGTGGTAGTCGTGAACACAGACGAGTTGGGTAATGTGGACATCGCCGACTTGCAAGCCAAAGCCGAGCAACACCGCGACAATTTGGGTGCATTGATGATTACTTATCCATCAACCCACGGCGTGTATGAAGAGGGCATTCGCGACATTTGTCGCATCATTCACGACAACGGCGGTCAAGTTTACATGGACGGCGCGAACATGAATGCCCAAGTCGGCATCATGCAGCCAGCCGAAGTCGGCGCAGATGTGTTGCACATGAACTTGCACAAAACCTTCTGTATTCCACACGGCGGCGGCGGTCCTGGCATGGGTCCAATCGGTTTGAAAGCACATTTAGCGCCGTTCGCGCCTAGCCATGTGGTGAACCCAGTGGCAGGCGCAACTGCAGGCATGAGTGCCGTTTCTGCCGCGCCTTACGGTTCAGCCAGCATCTTGCCGATTACATGGATGTACATCACCATGATGGGCAAAACAGGCTTGCGTCAAGCAACCGAAAACGCCTTGCTCAACGCGAACTACGTCGCCAAACAATTGAGCAGCGACTATCCCGTGTTGTACACAGGTAAAAACGGTCGCGTGGCACACGAGTGCATCATCGATTTGCGTCCATTGAAAGCCGAAAGCGGCGTAACTGAAGTAGACATCGCCAAACGCCTGATGGATTATGGCTTCCACGCGCCAACCATGTCTTTCCCAGTGGCAGGCACTTTGATGATTGAGCCGACCGAAAGCGAAAGCAAAGCCGAGTTAGACCGCTTCATCGCCGCCATGAAACAAATCAAGCAAGAAGCCTTGAAGGTGCAAAACGGCGAATGGCCAGCGGATAACAACCCATTGTGCAACGCGCCGCACACCGCGGCAAACGTAACCGATGGCGAGTGGACGCGTCCATACAGCCGCGAAGAAGCCGTTTTCCCATTGCCTTATGTGCGTGAAAACAAATTCTGGCCAAGCGTCAATCGCGTAGACGATGTATACGGCGACCGCAACTTGGTTTGCTCATGCCCAAGCATCGACAACTACGAATAAACCAGCATGGCTTGCTGAACCCTAAACGCCTTTAAACCCAGTTTAAACCGCGTTTAAACCAAAATGCCGTCTGCACATCTGAAATAATCAGTTGCAGACGGCATTTTTTGTCACTTTACACTTGCACAAATCATGAGTAGTCAGCGCACAAACAGCCAAAAACCGCTCTCAAACCCCAAAAATCAGCCTTTGCGCTTCACTGTTTTCCCGATTTGCGCACCATTTTTTCGAGTCAAATCCCCGTTTTCAGCCGAATGTGCAAAAAAACAACACAAAACAACAACAAAAAAATGCAAATAAAAAATATCAATAAGATTTTGAAAAATATAAGAATAAAAATTCCATGTTGCCAAAAAACAACAGATTTTCTCTAGGTTAGCAAGAAAAATCCGCAATTGAGTTTGTTTTTTTGCGTTTAAGCATTTATATTACAGCCATGAAATCGCTGTACCCGCAGCGATGAATACCAAAGCTTAATTCAAGGGGTGAACAAAACATCTCTGATTTAAGTTTCTTTCTTAAACATAGAAAAGGAATACAGCAATGAAAAAAACTCTGATTGCTTTGTCTTTGGCAGCTTTGTCAACTGCAGCAGTTGCAGATGTAACTTTGTATGGTCAAATCCGCGCTGGTGTTGAAGTTAGCCAAACTAAACAAACTGGCTGGAACGATAAGAAAAAAGAAACACCTGTAACCACTCAAATCCAAGATTTGGGTTCACGCATCGGCTTCAAAGGTCATGAGAATTTGGGCAACGGCTTGAACGCAATTTGGAAATTAGAGCAAAGTACTTCTGTTGCTGGTACTGATTCACGCTGGGCAAGCCGTTTGGGTTACATCGGTTTGGAAAGCCAAGCTGGTACTATCAAAGCAGGTAAAGTAGGTACTGCTTTGGACGATATGGGTCAAGTTGATCCATGGATTTACAAGAACAAAGCTTTGGGCTTGAGCAAATTCACTCGCACTGGTGAGAAAGTAGTTTCTGTACGCTACGATTCTCCAGTAGTGGCAGGTTTCAGCGGTAACGTACAATACGTTCCACGCGACAACCAAGCTGACACTGGTCGTAGCGAATACAAACCAGATGCAAATGATAAAGGCGATACTTCTGCTTACTACGCTGGTTTGAACTACGAAAACGCTGGCTTCTTCGCTAAATATGGTTTTGGTCTGAAGAAAGAAGGCTATAGCTATAAAGATGCAGCTAGTAAAACACATACAGGTGATGCACAAGTTCACCGCGTAGAAGGTGGTTACAACGCAAACAACATCGCAGCAACTGTTGGCTACCAATTTGCTAAAGGTTGGGGCGACGCTCGTAAAGTTCACGAAGTTGCTGTAACTGGTGCGTACTCATTCGGTAACGTAACGCCTAAAGTGTCTTACGCTCACGGTTTCAAAGCAAAAGATATCGCGACTGGTAAGAAACAAAACGACAGCGAATACGAACAAGTTGTTGTAGGCGTGGATTACGATTTCTCTAAACGCACAACTGCATTTGCACAAGCAGGCTGGTTGAAAGAAAACGGTGTTGATACATCTTTGAACTCTACTGGCGAAGGCAAAACCAAAACTACAGCTGGTTTGGTTGGCTTGGTACACAAATTCTAATCATCTGATTAGCGAAAAAGAGTCTGCTCACGCAGGCTCTTTTTTTATTCTGCTTGCCGTCTGCACATTTTCTATTTGCTTGCCTTTGCGTGCATCGCCGCTTTTGCATTGACACAAACCAAACAATCTCAAATAATTCTTATACCAATCAAAATTGAAAAGGAGTAAATCATGCAAACCGCCAAACTCTTTACCAATGGCGACAGCCAAGCCGTTCGTTTGCCTGCCGCTTTTAAATTTGATGGCGATAGCGTGTTTATCCGCCGCGATGAAAATGGCGATGTTGTCTTATCCGCTCGCCCACGAACATGGGATAACTTCATCGCCGCCGCATCTCAAAATCAAGACATCATTGAACGGGATATTCAAGAAAACTGGACAAAATAATGCCGTCTGCAACGTTTATCAGTCGCAGACGGCATTTTTATTGTTAAGCGGTTTTGGCAACAATGCCAAAATTCAAACCCAAAGCGTGAATGATTTTTAAAATGGTATCAAATCGCGGCTTTTCGCTAGACAAGGTTTTGTATAGACTTTCGCGCCCGATGCCTGTTTTTTCAGCAAGCTCGCTCATCCCTTTGGCGCGTGCCACAACGTTCAATGCCTGAATAAATTCTTCGCTTGTGCCATCTTCTAACACAGCAGCCAAATAAGCCGCCATCATTTCATCGTTTTTCAAATAACGCGTGGCATCAAATTCACGAATATTCATTTCATTGCTCCTTGATGTGTTGCCAAAGTTTTTTGGCTTGTTGAATGTCGTTTGCTTGGGTGGATTTGTCTCCGCCACAAATCAGTAAATAAGTGATTTTTCCTTTTCGGGCGTAATACACCCGATAGCCTTTGCCTTGTGTGATGCGCATTTCAAATACACCATCGCCAACGGATTTGCTGTCGCTAAAATTGCCTAATCTTGCTCGTTCAATGCGCTTCACAAAATGCACAATGGCGAGTGGGTCGCTCAAGCTTTCTAGCCAGTTGGCAAAGATTTCGGTTTCTTCAATGACGTACATGATTTTGGACGAAGCAAAATAAGGGCGATTGTATCCGAAAGTTTACGTTTTGGGCAATGAAAATCAGGGCAAACGCAGATTGCAGACGGCATTTGTGCTTTCATCAATCTTGCTTATTCGGTATCATTTCGGTCTTATTTTTTGAAAGCCTAGGCAATGCTGATTTCTTTTCTTTTTTCCACTCAAGGTTGCACTCAAATTTGCGCTCAAAGCGTTTTCTCTCATATTCATTCGGCGCGTGGCGCGGCTAGGGAATCGGTGTAATGCAGGCGATACACTGGCGTTTACTGGCTCTTTTGGCAGACGGCACGGAAAAGCATATTGCGTTTTTGGCAAAACAATTGGACATCAAACCGCAACATTTGAATGGTTTGTGGCAGGTTCAGCCCAGCCACATTCGCGGTTTGTTGCGTCAGCGCGATGGCTGGTGGCGTTTGGTGCGTCCTTTGGCGGTGTTGGACGAAGCGACTTTGTGCGAATCGGCAGCGGCTTTGGGGTGGCAGGCGCGTTTGCAGCATGAGTGTGTGTCGAGCAATGATGAGTTGCTGGCTTTAGCGCGTGAAGATGCGAATGCGGCGCATCGCGCTTTGTGCGTGGCGCACAGTCAAACGAAAGGGCGCGGACGACAAGGCAAGGCGTGGCAAAGCAGGGCGGGCGAGTGTTTGATGTTCAGCTTGGGCTGGGCGTTTGAACAATCGCAGGCGCAACTTGGGGCTTTGGCTCTGCTGACGGCTTTGGCGTGTCAGCGCGCTTTGGCGAGCGTGAATGTGGCGGCGCAAATCAAGTGGCCAAACGATTTGGTGGCAGGCAAGGACAAGTTGGGCGGCATTTTGATTGAAACGGTGCGACAGGCTGGCAAAACAGTTGCGGTGGTGGGCATTGGTTTGAATTTTGTGCTGCCCAAAGAGTTGCCCGATGTTACGTCGATTCAGGCGCAAGGCGGACAAAAGCTGCAGGTTTTGACGGTGTTGAACGCGATTTTGGCGGAACTGGCACAGGCGTTTGCGGCGTTTGAAACGCAGGGTTTTGCACCGTTTGTTGCGGAATATGAACGGGCAAACCGTGATTATTTGCGCGATGTGCGTTTGTCGCATCAGGGCGAATTGTTGCTGGAAGGCAAGGTTTTGGGCGTGAACGGCGACGGTTCATTGCGTTTGCAGACGGCATCGGGCGTGCAAAATGTGGTGAGCGGTGAAATCAGTTTGCGTCCGTGCGATGTTGTGCCGTCTGCGCAAGTGAAAAAAGACGAACGCATTTTGTTATTGGACGGCGGCAACAGCCAGCTCAAGTGGGCTTGGGTCAGCAATCAGCGTTTGGGCGAGGTGCAACGCAAGCCGTATCGCGATTTGCAGGCTTTGCGCGACGATTGGCTGGAATACGGCGCGGCTGATGTGCGCATCATCGGTTGCGCGGTGTGTGGCGACGAGAAAAAAGCTTTGGTGGCGGAAGCCTTGGGCAGTGAAGTGCAATGGTTGTCGTCTATGGCAAACGCTTTGGGGATTAAAAACCACTATCGCAATCCAGCGGAACACGGCGCGGACAGATGGTTTAATGTGTTGGGTGCGCGCGGCGTGAGCCAAAATGCGTGTGTGGTCGTGAGCTGCGGCACGGCGGTTACGGTGGACGCGTTAAGCGCGGACAATCACTATTTGGGCGGCACGATTATGCCAGGTTTTCATTTGATGAAAGAATCGATGGCGCTGAAAACCGCGAATTTGAATCGCCCGATTGGGCGCATTTACGGTTTCCCAACGACTACTTCCAACGCGCTTGCCAGTGGCATGATGGATGCCGTCTGCGGTTCGATTTTGTTGATGCACCAGCGTTTGCAAGAACGCTCGGCAGGCGCGGCAACCGATATTGTGATTACAGGCGGCGGCGCGGTGCGCGTGTGTGCAGCGTTGCCTGAAGCGTTTAAGGCGCAACATCGGGTTTATGCGGTGGACAATTTGGTGATTCAGGGTTTGTTCCGCTGGTATCAGGAACACGTTTAATCCGCGTTTTGGGTTTCGTTAAAAGAAAAATGCCGTCTGCGATTGTTTCAGTTGCAGACGGCATTTTGTTGGTGGCGACAAATAATGCGTTTCGCATTTTCGAGTGAAAACGTTTTAACGCTTTTCTTGTCGGTAAATCAGTACAATCGCCCAAAGCGCGAAAATCAGTGTGGGCAACATCGCCGCCAGCGGCGCAGGGAAGCCGTACAATCTGCCCGAAAAACCAAACAAACGCCCAGCGAAATGGAATGCCAAACCCAAACAAATGCCACCGAAGAGTTTTAAGCCCATGTTGGTGTGGCGCGACGATTGCGGCGTGAACGCCAGCGCAACCAGTGCCATCACAACCGTGGCAATCGGATACATCAGCTTGTTCCACCACGCGATGCGGTAGCTGTCGGTTTGCTGTTTGTTGTTTTCCAAATGGCTGATGTAGGCAGTGAGCGAGCTGATGGACATTTGTTCGGGGCGCACCAGCAACACGTCCAGCAAACGGCGGTCAAAGTTGGCTTGCCAAATTTCGCTGTTTTGCTGGCTCACTGCGACTTTATCCGCTTGCAAAATGCTGCGTTGCACGTTTTGCAGCTGCCATGTGCCGTCTGCGCTTTGTGTTGCTGATTCGGCTGACCACGTTTCGGCTAATTTGAAATCGTCGTTGTGGCGATAGGCAGTGATGCCACGCAGGCTTTGGTCGGGCAACATTTCGCGAATATTGATGAAGCTGTGTTGTTCGCGCAACCACAAGCCGTCTGCGCCTGTGCTGACCGTGCCATTTTGGGCGAGCGTTTTCATGTTTTGCGCATAACGGGTAGACGCAGGCGCAAGCCATTCGCCCAAAACAATCGTGCCAACTGCAAACAGCAAACCGAAGCCGAGCAAAGTGGCGATGAGTTTGCGCGTGCTGATGCCGCTGCTTTTGATGACGGTTAATTCGCTGGAACTTGATAAGCGACTGAGTGCCAACAAACCGCCGATTAACACCGCCAGCGGCATCAATTCATAAGCGTGTGCAGGCATTTGCAAGGCGATGTATTGCAACATCGTGCTGCTGGTGTAGCTGCCGATACCGATGTCGCTGATTTCGCTGATGATGTCAAAAAAACTATACAAAGCCAGCAAAGCGAGCAAGGCGTAAAGCGACATGACGCTCAATTCTTTGATTAAATAACGCGTGAGCAGTTTCATTTATTTGCTCCTTTCAATGCCGTCTGCAAGGCTTGCCAAAACGGCATCGCAGGCATGCTGCGCATTTTGAGTAACACCCAAGCCAGCGCGAGCATCAGCAAATGCAAGGGCAATAAACCCAGCCAAAAACCGATTGAACCTTCTTCAATCGCGTTGCGCAAAAAGGTTAAACCGTTTTGATAAACCAAAAACGCGCCGATGGCGAACAGAATATTGTAAGTATGACCCGTGCGCGGATTGAAGTAAGACAAAGGAATCGCCAAAATGCTCAAAATCAAAGCGGCAATCGGCAAGGAAATGCGCCACATCAATTCGGCTTGGTGTTGCGGATTGTCGCTGCCCAAAAGTTGCGCGGTGGGAATCGTGCGGCGATGTTCAATCGGATTCACGATTTTCGGCGCGCCGCTCACAATCAAATCCAACTGCGCAAACGACACTTCAGTAAAATCGCCTTTGCCCGCCACGCCGCTGTAACGATAGCCCTCGCGCAACTGCAAAGCGCGTTGATTGTTTTTAATCACAAAACTGCCTTCTTTGGCAAAAACCGTGTTGTCGATGCCGTCTGCACCGCGTTCGCGCAAAAACAGGTTTTTCATCACGCCCGAATCGGTGTCAAAAGTTTCCACAAAATAAATGCGACCATTTTGCTTACCCAAAGGACGAAATTCGCCTGCTTCAATCAGCGAAAGTTCTTGTTTTTGTTTTAAAATTTCTGCAAATTCGCGGCTGCGCAACTCCGCCCACGGCAACACCGAAATTTGCATCACGGCAATAATCAGCGCAAAGGGCAGGGCAAACTGCAATACAGGGCGCAACCATTGTTTGAGTGACAAGCCACACGAGAGCCAAATCGACATTTCGCTGTCGCGCCAAAACCGCGTCAAAACCGCCAACACGCTGATGTAAGAAGTGAGCACCAACAGCAAAGGTGTCATACCCAAAACCCAGAAACCGACCAGTGCCAACACCGCATCAATCGCGACTCTGCCGTCTGCGGCGCGCCCCAAAAGTGTAATCGCTTGGGTGGAAACCAACACGGCGAGCAGCAAAACAAACACGCCCATCGCCAAGAGCGTGGCTTCTTTGAGAAAATTGCGTTTATAAATCATAAGAGAAAACTTTAGACGGCAGATTTTGGTACAATTCATGCCGTTTGGTCGCCGATGCGACCCTTTGTTTGGAAGGAAAATAAAAGCATGGAATTTAACACAAAAGCAGAAACTGTGCAGGCAAATCGTGCGGCGGTTTTGTATGTTTACGGCGAAAAAGCAGGCTATCAGGGCGGCTGTGAAACCGCGCAAGTTTTGGCAAAACAATTAGGAGAAAACGACAGCTTCGCCAGCGCGAACGTGCTTGCAGACGGCAAATTGCAGGCGGTTGCCGTGTTTTGCATTCGTAAAAACGAACGCGCTGCGATTGAAAAAGTTGCTGCAGAAGCCGCAGCGTGGGCAGCCAAACAAGAAAATGTGGCGATTGATTTGAACGCTTTGTGTGCAGGTGGCACGCCGCTTTTGGCGGAAGTGCTGACTTTGGCAATCGGCAACGCGGTTTATCGTTTTGACGACTACAAAAAAGAAGCCAAACCAGCCGCTTTGCAAAGCGTGGATTTTTACGCGACCGAACACGCCGCCGCTTTGCAGACGGCATTAGCCAACGCAGAAGCGGCTTTATACGGCATCAATTTGTGTAAAAATTTGGGCAACGCCGCACCGAATATTTGCACGCCGACTTATTTGGCGCAAACCGCCAAAGCCGAAGCCGAAAAAGCGGGTGCGAGTGCCAAAATTTTGGGCAAAGACTACATTCAGCAAAATATGCCATCGTTTTGGGGTGTGGCAAAAGGCAGCGTGCAAGAGCCGCAGCTGATTGAATTGAGCTATTTCGGTGCTGCCGACAAAAACGCCGCGCCAACGGTTTTGGTGGGCAAAGGTTTGACTTTTGACAGCGGTGGCATTTCGCTCAAACCTGGCGAAGGCATGGACGAAATGAAATACGATATGTGCGGCGCAGCCAGCGTCATCGGCGCATTCATCGCCGCCGTGAAAGCCAAATTGCCGCTGAACTTAATCGCGATTGTGCCAACTTGCGAAAACATGCCAGACGCAGGCGCGGCAAAACCAGGGGATGTGGTGAAAGCGATGAACGGCTTGACGATTGAAAACCTGAACACCGATGCCGAAGGACGTTTGGTGTTGTGCGATGCCTTGACTTATGCCGAGCAATTTAAGCCAGCGGCTGTGGTGGACGTGGCAACCTTAACGGGTGCGTGCATCATCGCTTTGGGACACGTTGCCAGCGGTGTGATGGGTAATCAGCAAGATTTGGTGGACGAATTGCTGAACGCGTCGCGCCAAGTGAACGACAAAGCATGGCAGCTGCCCTTGTTTGACGAATACCGCGAACAGCTCAAGTCCAACTTCGCTGACTTGCAAAACATCGGCGGCAGACCCGCAGGCACGATTACCGCCGCCGCATTCTTGTCGCACTTCACCGAAAACTACGCGTGGGCGCATTTAGACATCGCAGGCACAGCGTGGAAATCAGGTAAAGACAAAGGCGCAACAGGTCGCCCAGTGCCATTATTATTGCAATTTCTGAAAAACCGCGTGTAAGCCCACGCCATGCCGTCTGCAAGTTGTCTCAAACATTAACCGCACGCGACAACTTGCAGACGGCACCATTTCAACGCAACGCGAGTTCATCATGTCCAAAGTCAGCTTTTACACCCACATCAGCCAGCCCGAAGCCTTTATTGAACAACTTTTGCTCAAACTGCATCGCATGGGCAAAAAAGTATTGTTGTGGACAGCGCACCAAGCCGACTGCCAGTTCTACGACAAATACCTTTGGGAACACACGCCAAGCGAATTTCTGCCACACGAAATCTTACCGAATCTGCAAACCTTTCCCAGCGACACGCCCATCGTTTTGTCGTTTGGTGAACAGCTACCGAATTTGCCCAGCGACATCGTGATACTTAACCTATCGCAACAAACATGGCACAATATCTCGCCGCAACCCGAACGAGTGTTAGAACTGGTTGGCAAACAAGAACCCGAACTCGCCGCTGCCCGCGAACGCTTCAAAAGCTACCGCGAACACGGCTTTGAAATCGAGCACTTTAATATGTCTGCAAAATTCTAAAATTCTTTCAATACATTGCGTTATTTTTGATTTTTTGAACTTGAGTAAAAAATGCCGCACTTGCCCTGCGCGTAGTCGCATGGGTCTGCGATTTGAAGCCACAGACGGCATTTTAGTTTGGAGTGGGCAGTCAAAAAAAGGATTTAGGCGGAAGATTGCCCGAATTTCTGTTCAATTTCTTGCAAAACTTGCTGTGGATTGAGTTCTAAACCTTGGCAATAGGCGATAAATTCAAAAATGTCCAAACGACGGTCTCCTGTTTCTACTTTGCCGATAAATGAATAAAGCACGCCCATTTTTTGCCCTAATGTGCGTTGAGTTAGCCCTAATTCTTGGCGACGTTTAAGGAATAATTCGCGTAGCCATTGATGTTCGGCGGAGTGGATAGAAAGTCGGAGATTTTTCATTGCACCAATTTTAGGTGCAAAATAATTTGAACCTTTTTTAGGTTCAGTATAGAATAGCAATGAACCTAAATCGGGTTCATCTTATATAAGGGACAAGCTATGTTAAATTTGAAAAAAATCGTCGCTGTTGCGATGTTAATGGTATCAGCAAGTGCTTATGCAGGTTGGGAAAGTGCAACAAATACGGGAGAAAGCGAGACAGGCGACTGGCGTTATACTCGCTGTCATTATGAAACATTAGGTGGATTTCGTTTCTCTACAGTTATAGAAGGGAGGCTTTGTCCATATAGAGTTGAAATAAACCCAGAAACAGGACAAGTAAAAAAATAAATAAAAAACTATTTTTTCTGCTTGCGTCATGATGAAAAAATCCCCTTTACGCTTAATGTAAAAGGGGATTTTCTTTAACTTCGTTTTTTAATAGCTTATCAATTATTTACCCGCGTTTGCTGTTGGGTTAATCAAGATTTCTACGCGGCGGTTTTGGGCGCGACCTGTTTCGTTGTCGTTGCTGGCAATCGGTTGGCGTGAGCCGTAGCCGATGGTGCTCAAGCGGCTGCTGGCAACGCCGCGAGTGGTCAAGTAGCCTGCCACTGAACGGGCGCGGTTTTCAGACAATGGCTGATTGATGCTGTCGCTGCCTGTTGAGTCGGTATGACCTGCGATGGTGATGGTGGTTTCTGGGTATTGAACTAAAGTTTCAGCGGCTTTGTTCAATGAGTCTTGTGCTTGGCTGCTCAAACTTGCGCTGTTGGTGGCGAAGGTTACTGCAGACGGCATGGTCAATTTGATTTGATTGCCTTCGCGTGATACTTCTACTTGGCTGTTTTTCAGGCTTTCGCGCAATTTGGCTTCTTGGTAATCCATGTAGCCGCCCACGCCTGCGCCCACTGCGCCACAAGCTAATGCTGAGTTACGCGCGCCTTTGCTGCCGTGAGTCAATGCGCCGATTGCGCCACACGCTGCTGCGCCGCCCAAGCCGTATAAGGCGGTTTTGCTGATGCTTTGTGTGCCGTCTGCGTTGGTAACGCAGCCTGACAATGCCAAGGCAGCTGAAACGGCGATGAGTGTTGCTGATTTGAATAAAGCCATGATTTTTCCCTCGTTTTGTGAGTAGATGAAAAAAAGCAGCGAGATGCTGCTTGAATGTTGGCAAATATAGCTTGCTGTGTGCTTTTGGCAAAGTGGCTTAACTTGAAATTGCTTGTCTTTACGTTTTCTTGCGTTGTCGCACATACGCGCGCAGGCGAATTTTGACATCGTAACCAACTGAACCGAAGCCGAAAATGAATAAGATGGCGGCAACGGGCAAAGTGAAGTGATAATGCACTTGATGATAGCCCCAAGCGCCGACGATGCCGCCGACCAAAAAGGAAAACAGCAAACCAAGCAGCAATTTCATTTTCGGGCGATTGACTTGCACATCGGGTAAACGAGGATTTTGGCTGCGGCGATAATACAACACTTTAGACAATTCGATGCCCAAATCGGTTGCCGTGCCCGTCATGTGAGTAGAACGAATCGCACCGCCTGATAACACGGTTAAAACCGTATTGTGCATGCCCATGATGAAACACAAAAGCAGTAAAGTGGGCGGTGCAAACGCCGAACCGTAATGCGTTAAACCAAAGCCCAACAAGCCAAACAGCAATAAATACAAGGATTCCAGCCACATCGCCAAACCATAGCCGCTGCGAAAGCGTTGGCGTTTTGCCCACAAAATCGTCCAGCTGGCGTGTGCTGCGCCCAAAATGAAACACGCCACGCCCGTTAAGGCGATGAAAAAATCGCTCCATTGCCCTAAAAACGCGGAATCCGCGGCGTGCGACATCGCGCCTGAAACGTGAGAGGTGTATTGTTTCACCGCAAAATAACCGCCCGCGTTAATCGCGCCTGCCAAAAACGCCATGATGTCGCCGAGCAGGCGAAAGCGGGCATCGGAAATTTGGCAGTCGTGCAGATATGGTTTGTCGGCTTGCCAAAACGGCTGATGAGCGGTTTTGCGTTTGGGCGAAAGCAAGGACATGGCGAATCCTTGAAAGATAAGAACGCGCGTATTTTACCGTTAAATTATGTAAATATGAAAGATGCTGTCTGCAGGTTTTCATTTCATCTGCAGACGGCATCGTGTGAAAAAATCAGGTTCAAACCAAGCATTTAACTGCTTGGAAACGATTAAATCGCTTGGCGATTAACGTTTTTTGTTTGCTTGATAAATCGGCATTACTTGCGGCAATAATTTTTGCATCGCGGCGATGCGGTCGTTGTTGTTGGGGTGCGTAGACAAAATGGTGTTCAGCACATGATTGTTGTCGTTGTGCTGATTCATTTTGTGCCACACCGTAATCGCGGCTTCGGGGTTGTAGCCCGCTTGCGCCATCAAACGCAAACCGCCAGCGTCCGCTTCGTATTCTTGGCTGCGCGAAAACGGTTTATCAATGCCAAATTCGCTTAATAAGCTGCTGCCCAAGTTCACGGTATCTGCCGACACGCCCGTATAACTTTGCAACAACGCGCCGCCCACGCCCAAAACCGTGTTGGTAATCACTTTTTGCCCCGCGTCTTTTTTGCTGTGTTCTTCCAGCGCGTGCGTCATTTCGTGTCCGACAATCGCCGCGATTTCGTCATCGCTCAATTTCAGCGTTTCCACCAAACCCGTGTAAAACGCCATTTTGCCCCCAGGCATCGCCCACGCGTTCAGCTCGTCCGATTTAATCACCGTCATTTCCCAGTTAAACGGCACGCCCGTTGTGTTGGCGCGTTCGGCGTGTGGTTTCAAACGCTGAAACACGGTTTGAATGCGACGCGCAGTGCGTGAAGACGTATCCACTTTTTGTTCTTGGCGAACTTGTTGCATCGCTTCGGTGTAACTTTTTGCCGCGTGCTGATTGAGCGTGTTGGTATCGTAGCCCGCCATTTCGGCAACGCTTTCACAGCCTGTCAAAGCCAAACAAGCGGCAAGTGCGCTGGCGATTAAACGTTTTTTCATCTGATTTTCCTTTTGTTTATTTTGTTGCATTTTGGATTGAGCCGATGCCGCACTTGCCCTGCGCGTAGTCGCACGGGTCTGCAGCTAATATCAAATTGCAGACGGCATCACGTGGCGTTTTTACATTTGAATGGAACCATTAACCGTTTGCGAAATTTCTTCGCTACCTGGGTTGCTCACGTCCATTTCAGGCGCGCTGCTCGCGTCCATTGCCGAACGCAACGCCATGGTTTTCATCATCGCAGGCGCGGCGTAGCTGGTGTTAAAACTGCTGTCAATATTGATGTTCACAATTTTATAGTCTGAAAAACCCAGCGTTTCGCTCAATACTTTAGCGCGTGAGCGGAAGTTTTTCAAAGCCTGTTTGCTCAATTCGTTCACCGTTTCATGGCGTTTTTCGGGCGACACGCTAAAACGCAAATCCTGCACCATCGCATCGTTTTGCACTTGCGCCACTGCCTTGCTCAAAGCCACAAAATCCTTGCTTTGTACCTGAACATACGCGCTGTCTACCCAACCGCGAATTTTACCTTGATTATTGTATTCAGGCTGCACATAACGGTTGCTCAATTCCACTTTAAACGCCGAATTTTTCAGCTGCGCCTGCACCGCGTTTAAACGTTTGGTTACGCTGTTGCTGGCGTTTTGTCTGTCGCTGCTCGATTCGCGAATCAGCAAATTCACGCTCATCAAATCATTGGCAACCGTGCTGCTGACGCGTTCAGAAAACGACACCACATTGTAGTTTAAAGGTTCGGCGTGAACCGAAGCCGCCGCCAACAAAGCGGCTGCCGCGATACTGGTTTGGAACAGATTAAAACGCATGATGTTTTTCCTTAATAAAAAATTGCAGACGGCAAACATTATAAAACGATAACGCGCTTTTGCGGTTTTCAAGTTCTGTTAAAAAGCGTAAGATAGTCCTTGCAAAATTTTAAATGAAATTTGAGGGAGATATGCGCAGTTTTTTGACGCATATCGCGATTTTTTTGATTTTTTATCCTGAATAAAGAAAGGCAAAACCATGTTTTTTGATGGTATTCAAGCAGCACCAGCAGACCCGATTTTGGGCTTGGGCGAAGCGTTTAAAGCAGAAACGCGTGCCGAAAAAGTGAATTTGGGTATTGGCGTGTACAAAGACGCACAAGGTCAAACCCCGATTGTGAAAGCGGTGAAAGAAGCGGAAACTCGTTTGTTGGCAAGCGAAAACACCAAAAATTACTTAACCATTGACGGCGTGGCGGAATACAACCAACAAACACAATATTTGTTGTTTGGCGAAAACCACGAAATCGTGCAAAACAAGCGCGCCAAAACCGCACAAAGTTTGGGCGGCACAGGTGCTTTGCGCATCGCAGCCGAGTTTATTAAACGCCAAACTTCAGCTAAAAACGTGTGGATTTCCGCGCCAACTTGGCCGAACCACAACGCGATTTTCCAAGCGGTTGGCGTGAATATCCGCGACTATCGTTATTACGACAAAACCACGCACGGCTTGGACTGGGACGGTTTGATTGCCGATTTGAGCCAAGCGGAAGAAGGCGATGTGGTGTTGTTGCACGGCTGCTGCCACAACCCAACAGGCATCGACCCAACGCCAGAACAGTGGGAACAATTAGCTAAATTGTCTGCCGAGAAAAAATGGTTGCCTTTGTTTGACTTCGCCTATCAAGGTTTCGCCAACGGTTTGGAAGAAGACGCTTACGGCTTGCGTGCGTTTGCTAAAGAAAACAAAGAATTGCTGGTTGCAAGCTCGTATTCTAAAAACTTCGGTTTGTACAACGAACGCGTGGGCGCATTCACGATTGTTGCCGAAAACGAAGAAACCGCTAATCGTGCGTTTAGCCAAGTGAAAAGCATTATTCGCACAATCTACTCAAATCCAGCTTCACACGGTGGCGCAACCGTGGCTTTGGTGTTGAAAGACGCGGATTTGAAAGCGCAATGGATTGCCGAGTTGGACGAAATGCGCGGTCGCATCAAAGAAATGCGTCAGCAATTTGTTGATTTATTAAAAGAGTTTGGCGCGGAACAAGATTTCAGCTTCATCGTGAAACAAAACGGCATGTTCTCGTTTTCAGGTTTAACGCCAGAACAAGTTGACCGCTTGAAAGACGAATTTGCGATTTACGCGGTTCGTTCGGGTCGCATCAATGTCGCAGGCATCACCGCTGATAATATCCGTTATTTGTGCGAAAGCATTGTTAAGGTTTTGTAATTTAAAACTTTATTTTCGTACAGAACGCGATAAATGATACGCGCAAAACAGCCCCTTTAGCCTTTGCCAAAGGGGCTTCTTTCAGTTGCAGACGGCATTTTAATGCCAAAATTATTGTTTGTTTTTCTTTTCTTTTCTAAAATACCTGCGCGTTGAATACGAATAATGATGTCATCAGCAGCGGCAAACAGTACACCGCCAGCATCGCCGCCGAAAAGACCCATGGATAATTTGGCTTTCGTGTCTAGTTTGCCGACTACTTTGCCTGTTTTGGTGTCGATTAAGGAAGTAGAAAGTTGGGCGGTTGCTTTACCTGCGCCGAAACCAACAAGATAGCGTAAAGCGCGATTGCCTTTATCATAGTTGAGAATATTGATTTCAAACTCTAGGTCATCGCCAGTTTGATAACCCATTTGATTAAGTCGCTTTTGTAAATATTGAACAAATTCTAAACGGTGTTGCTTATCAATGTGTTCGTCAGAAATGTCTTTAATGCGATAGCTAGAATAGGGTTGTTCAACGGGTTCAAAGTGAACTTTACTGCTGGCACAACCTGTTAAGGCAAACATTAAAACTATAATAGACAATAGGGCACGCATTTTTTTCTCCTAAATTAAATATTATAAAGAACGGCTATTTTATATCTTTATCCACTTTTTTACTTATTTTTTAAGTAAAAAAATGAGTTTATGAAGCCATTATAAAAATGCCGAACTTACTCTGTGCGTGGTCGCATGAGTCTGTCGTTTGAAAAAAAAGAAAATTGCAGACGGCACCAGTTTCAGTTTATGACTTTGTATTAAAACAGCAAATGCGGCAATCAGGATTTTTTTGAAATTCAATCACTTGCCAACGATTTTCTAAAGCGTGATAAAGGTGTAGTGTGCTGGTGTGGCTGTTGTTTTCTCTGTTGAGATTTGCTAAAACTTTCAAAGCTTCTGCTGCTTGCATGCTGCCGATGATGCCGACCAAAGGCGCGAAAACGCCTGTGGTCGCACACGCGCCGTCGCTGGCGTGTTCTTGTTCGTCAAACAAACAGGCGTAGCAGGGCTGTTCGGGCAAGTCGGCGCGATACGTTGCTAATTGCCCTGAAAAACGAATCGCCGCGCCTGAAATCAGCGGTTTTTTGTGTTCAACACAGACTTGGTTAATTAGGTGGCGCGTGGCGAAGTTGTCGCTGCAATCCAAAACAACATCGCAGTTTTGTGCCAAGATTGTTAATTTTTCTGCATCAATTCGTTCGCAAATGGCTTCAATTTGGCATAAAGAATTGTTTTGCTGCAAACGTTTTTGCAAGGCAATGGCTTTGTATTCACCCAAATTTGCTTCGCCAAACATGATTTGACGTTGCAAATTGCTTTCGTCTACGACATCGTCATCAATCAAAACGATTTTGCCCACGCCAGCTGCTGCCAAGTACGCCGCCGCCGCATTGCCCAAACCGCCGCAGCCGATGATGAGCACGGCGGATTGTTGCCATTTTTCTTGTCCTTCAATGCCGACTTCGTCAAGCAAAATGTGGCGACTGTAGCGGAGCAATTCGTGGTCGTTCATGGTTTGGGGTTCACTGAAAATACATGTAAAAAATGCCGCGCTTGCTCTACTTAAAAGGCTTCTTTCAGTTGCAGACGGCATCGTTGTTTAATCACGCAATTGCGCAGATTCTAAAGTGTTCTCCAGTAAAGATGCGATGGTCATCGGGCCTACGCCCCCAGGGACGGGCGTAATCATCGCGGCGCGTTCTTTGGCAACGTCAAATTCTACGTCGCCACACAATTTGCCATCAGGCAAACGGTTAATGCCGACATCAATCACAATCGTGCCTTCGCGTATCCAGTCGCCAGGAATCAAATTTGGTTTGCCGACAGCTGCGATCAAAATATCGGCTTGTGCCACTTCTTGTTGCAGATTTTCGGTGAAACGATGGCAAGTGGTAACGGTTGCACCAGCGAGCAACATTTCTAGCGACAAAGGGCGGCCAACAATATTCGATGCGCCGACAATCACCACTTTTTTGCCTTTGGGATTGATATCGTAAGCAGAAAGCAAAGTCATGATGCCTTTGG
Organism: Neisseria sp.; assembly: GCA_030531795.1. Lineage (GTDB taxonomy): Bacteria > Pseudomonadota > Gammaproteobacteria > Burkholderiales > Neisseriaceae > Neisseria. The sequence continues at coordinate 15,565 of JAUNMN010000009.1, read as the reverse complement.
GCGTGCAAGGACGCAGTTTGGGCAGGCGCACCGCCAAACGTCCCACATTATAAGGATGAAAACCGTCTACATCTTTTTCGGGCGCAATGCGTTCCAAAATATTTTGGCTGTGAATGTGTTTGGGCAAGGGCAGTTGCACCAAAATGCCGTCCACCTCAGGGTTTTCGTTCAGTTCATCAATCAAAGCCAACAATTCGGCTTCAGTAATCGAAGCGGGCAGCTCGTAAGATGGCGAATGAAAACCCACTTTTTCACAAGCGATTTTTTTGTTATGCACATAAACCGCGCTGGCAGGGTCGTCGCCAACCAAAATCACCGCCAAACCAGGAATGCGCAAGCCTTTTTCTTTGCGCTCCTGCACCGCTGCACGGACTTGTTCTAAACAATTTTGAGACACTTCTTTGCCATTGATGATTTGTGCAGTCATGTTTTGTCTTCTTTAAATCTAAAATGAAAGGAAAATAAGGGCTGAAAATCGGCAAGGCGAAATCAGAAAGCGCGTATTGTCGCATTTTTTGCGTATTTTTTACAGCACTTTTTTGCGCCATTCATGCCTTCTGCGGAAAATAACATGATTTTAATTTGTATAAAAATCATTTAATTAGTTAAATGCTTCATATTTTTTGTTACGCAGTGCTTGACCTGAATTCGGAACGTCTGTATAGTTCAAATCTTTCGGGGCGTAGCGCAGCCTGGTTAGCGCATCTGCTTTGGGAGCAGAGGGTCGTGAGTTCGAATCCCACCGCCCCGACCAAATTTTTTAATCGCACGATAGGTTTGAGCGCCCGTAGCTCAACTGGATAGAGCACTCGCCTTCTAAGCGAGCGGTTACAGGTTCGATTCCTGTTGGGCGTGCCAAAACAAAATCAGTGTTAAATTGTGGTGGCTGTAGCTCAGTTGGTAGAGCCCCGGATTGTGATTCCGGTTGTCGTGGGTTCGAGCCCCATCAGCCACCCCATTCAAATTTTCAAAAACCGCTTCATTTGAAGCGGTTTTTGTTTTATCTGAAACATCAAATCTCAATATTTAAGCCGACATGAAATCAAACGAATATTCAATCCAAGCAAACCAAATATTTTGATGATTTGGTTTAGCCGATGCCGTCTGCACTGTGTTTGTTACAGGCGGCATTTTTTATCCGCGTGCGAACTGGATTATAATGGCAAGCTGCTTCAAACAAGGAAACGTGCGATGAATGTGGAAACGCAAAAACAACTGAAAATCAGCGAAACGGCGGCGAAAAAGCTGGACAAACTGCATTTGCACACGCTTTGGGATGTGGTTTTGCATTTGCCTTTGCGTTATGAAGACGAAACCCACATCATGCCGATTGCTGATGCGCCGCTGAATGCGCCTTGCCAAGTAGAGGGCGAAGTGGTGCATCAAGAAGTGCAATTTCGTCCGCGTAAGCAGTTGATTGTGAAGATTAAAGACACTGCTGGCAGCATTTTGTTTTTGCGTTTCATTCACTTTTATCCGAGCCAACAAAAACAAATGGCAGAGGGCAAGCGGATTCGTGCCATCGGTGAAATCAAACACGGTTTTTTTGGCGACGAGATGATACACCCGAAAATTCGCGATGCCGATTCATCGGGTTTGGCGGAGAGTTTGACCCCGATTTATCCGACTGTAAACGGTTTGCAGCAGCCAACTTTGCGCCGCATTGTGCAGACGGCATTGGACGCGGTTTCTTTGCACGACACCTTGCCAACCGATTTATTGAGCCGTCTGCACTTGCCTAGTTTTGCCGATAGCCTGCGTTTATTGCACACGCCGCCGCCCAGCGTGAGCGTGCAACAATTATCCGATGGGGCGTTGCCTGCGTGGCAACGTTTGAAGTTTGACGAACTGTTAGCACAGCAACTTTCCATGCGTTTGGCACGCCAAAAACGCTTATCGGGTTCGGCGCAGGTTTTGCGTGGCGATGGCAGTTTGAGCGAGCGTTTACAAAGCGTGTTGCCCTTCACTTTGACCACCTCCCAGCAAAAAGTGTTGGCGGAAATCCGCAGCGATATGGCACAGCCGCACCCGATGCACCGCTTATTGCAAGGCGATGTCGGCAGCGGCAAAACCATAGTCGCGGCACTGGCGGCATTGACCGCGGTGGAGGCGGGTTTTCAGGTGGCGATTATGGCACCGACCGAAATCCTTGCCGAACAACATTATTTGAAGTTTGTGCAATGGCTTGAACCTTTGGGTTTACGCGTGGCGTGGCTGTCGGGTAGCTTGCGTAAAAAAGCGAAAGACGAAGCCAAATCTTTGTTGGTAAGCGGCGAAGCGGCGGTGGCGGTGGGAACGCACGCGCTGTTTCAAGACGATGTGCAGTTTCGGCAACTGGGTTTAGTGATGGTGGACGAGCAACACCGTTTTGGCGTGGCACAGCGTTTGGCGTTGAAAAACAAAGGGCAAGATGTACATCAGCTGATGATGTCGGCGACCCCGATTCCACGCACGCTGGCGATGAGTTTTTTTGCCGATTTGGACGTGTCAGTGATTGATGAATTGCCACCCAACCGCACGCCGATTCGCACCCGTTTGGTCAACGAAAGTCGCCGTGCCGAAGTGGAGGCGTTTGTGTTGGGGACGTGTTTACAAGGGCAGCAGGCGTATTGGGTTTGCCCTTTGATTGAAGAGAGCGAAACTTTGCAACTGCAAACCGCAGTGCAAACACAAGAGCAACTGCAGACGGCATTGCCGAATCTCAACATCGGTTTGGTACACGGCAAAATGAAGGCAAGCGAAAAAGCGGCGGTGATGAGCGAATTTGTCGCAGGGCGATTGCACGTTTTGGTGGCGACCACCGTGATTGAAGTGGGCGTGGACGTGCCAAATGCCAGTTTGATGGTGATTGAACACGCCGAGCGCATGGGTTTGGCACAACTGCACCAACTGCGTGGACGAGTGGGGCGCGGTGCAGCGGCGAGCAGCTGTGTGCTGCTGTTTAGCGAACCTTTGGGTGAAGTGAGCAAAGCGCGGCTAAAAGTGATTTTTGAACACACCGATGGCTTTGAAATCGCCCGTCAAGATTTGAACATCCGTGGGCCAGGCGAATTTTTGGGAGCCAAACAAAGCGGCGTGCCACTATTGCGTTTTGCCAACTTACAAGAAGATTTGGCACTGTTGGAACAAGCACGCGAATGGGCAGGTATTTTGATAAACGAACGCATGGACGTGGTTCACGTCCACTTGGAACGCTGGTTAAGCAGCCGAGAAGGCTATCTGGGCGTGTGAGTTTGAGAATAGAAAATGCCGCTGCGGATTGAAATCATCGCAGACGGCATTTATTTTTATGAGCTATTATCCTTGCAAAGCAGGATGTTTCATAATGGTTTCTTGAATGTATTGATAAATCGCTTCCCAGTTGCTTTCTTGAGCGTATTTTTCGTAGCCAGCTTTTTCGATGTCTTTAGTGATGGCTACGCGTTTGGGGGCGCTGTCTCTTTCGCTAATGTGGAGTGTCGTATCTCTGATGAAGTCAATATCAGGGTGGGCTTCAGGAGTAGGTGAATCCATTTGAAGATGATTGTTTTCCAACGACTTAAATAATTTTTCCGCACTCATTTCTTTCATATTGTTCAAATATGTTTCCGCTTCATTTGAGTTGGCAGGAGCAACTCGTGTGAATATTCCTTGCAGGACGAAATTTTTGTTCATGAAGCCGAAATAATCTTGTTCGGAGTTGATATAAGTAATACAAGCAAAAAAGATTAAGACTGTACTTTGTTCTGGATTTTGGTTGGGCAGGGTAATGTTGAAGTTAATTAAACTATCAGTCATATCTCTTGGTATGATTTTACTTGCAACCGCAGGACTTCCTTCTGCAAGAATATGATAACTCAACACATCTTGTTGAATGTCTTTTTCTAAATGGCTTTTCAAACCGTTCATAAAAAGAGTAAAGATGTTCGTTGGGTCTTCATTGATTTCTTCTCGTAAATACTTTTTCGGTTCTTTGATTTGAACTTTACCGCTTATCAAATCTGCCCAGCTTTTGCCATTGCTCATGGTGTTTTCCTTTGTTAAAACGTAAAAAATGCGTGTGAAACGCTCTTGAAAATAAAAGCAATGGATTATAAGTGGTCAATAAAAAAACAATGATTTATCGGGTTGCGATTGATATGAAAATGCCGTCTGCAGTTCAGAATAGAACTGCAGGCGGCATCTTTATTTCAAGCGATTACTCGGCGGCTGGCGCATCGAGCAAGGCTTTGATTGATAGGCGAACGCGACCGCGGTCGTCTACTTCCAAGGCTTTCACTTTCACGGTTTGTCCAACTTGCAAGTAGTCGGCAACGTTTTTCACGCGTTCGTGGGCGATTTGGCTGATGTGTACCAAGCCGTCTTTGCCAGGCATCACAGACACAATTGCGCCGACATTGTTGTCCAGCAATTTAATCACTGTGCCTTCGTACACTTTGCCCACTTCCACTTCGGCAGTGATTTGCTCGATGCGGCGTTTGGCGGCTTCGCCTGCTTCGCCCGTAGTCGCAGCGATGGTAATCGTGCCGTCTTCGGCGATGTTGATTTCGGTGCCAGTTTCGGCTGTGATTGAGCGAATGGTTTCGCCGCCTTTGCCGATGACATCGCGAATTTTATCGGGATTGATTTTCATGGTGTACAAGCGTGGTGCGTGTTGCGACAACTCTTGTGGGCCTTCAACCGCTTCTTTCATTTGCGTCAAGATGTGCAAGCGCGCTTCTTTGGCTTGTTCTAAAGCGATTTGCATGATTTCTTTGGTGATGCCTTGGATTTTGATGTCCATTTGCAAAGCAGTTACACCATCTGTTGTACCCGCCACTTTGAAATCCATGTCGCCCAAGTGGTCTTCGTCGCCCAAGATGTCGGTTAATACGGCGAATTTATTGCCTTCCAAAATCAAACCCATGGCGATGCCTGCAACGTGCGCTTTCAAAGGCACACCAGCAGAAAGCAAGCTCAAGCAACCGCCGCACACCGATGCCATTGATGATGAGCCATTAGATTCGGTGATTTCAGATACCACGCGCATGGTGTAGCTGAAATCTTCAGGTTCTGGCAAAACGGCAACCAAAGCACGTTTTGCCAAGCGACCATGACCGATTTCGCGGCGTTTTGGCGCGCCCATGCGACCGACTTCGCCAGTTGAGTAGGGTGGGAAGTTGTAGTGCAACATGAAGCGGTCGGTGTATTCGCCGCTCAATGCGTCAATCACTTGCTCATCGCGTGAAGTGCCTAAAGTGGCAACCGCCAAGGCTTGCGTTTCGCCTCGGGTGAACAAAGCCGAACCGTGGGTGCGTGGCAATACGCCTGTTTGAATGTTCAAAGGACGAACCGTGCGCGTGTCGCGACCGTCAATGCGTGGCTGACCGTCCAAAATTTGACCGCGAACAACCGCCGCTTCTAAATGTTTGAAAATGCCTTTGATTTCATTGGCTTGCAATGTTGTGGTTTCTTCGGTAATCAAAGCCGCTTTCACCGCATTCCACGCTTCGTCTAATTTCGCTGAACGCGCTTGTTTTGAACGGATTTTGAAGGCTTCGTCAATCGCTGCACCTGCGATTTCATTGACTTTCGCCACCAATTCTTGATTGGTTTCAGGCGCTTGCCAATCCCAAACTTCAGGGTCCACTTCATCGGCAAACTCGTTAATCGCTTGAATCACGGTTTGCATTTGTTCATGACCGTAAACCACTGCGCCCAACATCACTTCTTCTGGCAACATTTGTGCTTCTGATTCCACCATCAACACGGCTTTAGCTGTGCCTGCCACCACCAAATCCATTTGCGAAGTTGCCAATTGTGCTTTGGTTGGGTTCAACAGATATTCGCCATTGGCATAGCCCACGCGTGCTGCACCGATTGGGCCTGCAAAAGGCACGCCGCTCAACACCAAAGCAGCAGACGCACCAATCATCGCAGGAATGTCTGAATCGATTTCAGGGTCAAGCGACACCACCATCGCCACGATTTGAATGTCGTGATAAAAACCTTCTGGGAACAAAGGACGAATCGGGCGGTCAATCAAGCGGCTGGTCAAAATTTCTTTTTCGCTTTGCTTGCCTTCGCGTTTGAAGAAACCGCCAGGGATTTTACCTGCCGCGTAAGTGCGTTCCAAATAATCCACAGTTAAAGGGAAGAAGTCTTGACCTTCTTTCACTTCTTTATTGGTCGTTACCGCCACCAAAACCACGGTGTCGCCCATAGACACTTTCACTGCTGAAGCGGCTTGGCGCGCGATTTCGCCTGTTTCTAAAGTTACGGTTTGATTGCCGTATTGAAAAGATTTAATGTGTTTAGTAAACATTTGATTTTCCTAAAATATAGTCTTTTAAATTTAAAATGATACATCGTTGCTTCGCCTCGCCGTACTACTTGTACTGTCTTCGGCTTTGCGCCTTGTCTCATTCTAAATTTATTTGACTATGATGCAAACGCTGAAACACTAATCATGGCAACTCAAATGTCTGCAAAAATTGTCATGATTAGGGTTTCAAACGGTTTGCAAGGGTTAAAACAAAAACTTGACACTGCCGACGGCAACTTAAATTTTGCTGCCGTCTGCAGTGAATAAAGCCTGCGAATTATGCCACAAAAGCCGTTATTTTGTAACACTTTGTAGCGAAAACTAGGCTGGCTATTACGATTGTGCCAACAAAGCTTCAATGTGGCTTGCCAACTCACTCGGTTTTTCGCTCGGGGCAAAACGCGCAACCACTTCACCTTGGCGATTGACCAAAAACTTGGTGAAATTCCATTTGATGTCGCTGCCTTCGCGTTTTTCGCCCAAAGAAGCCAAACGCAACAGCAACTCTTTAAATGCCGCACCGCCTTCGTCTTCTGGCTGCTGCTGTTTCAAATAAGTGTACAAAGGGTGTTCGTTTGCACCGTTCACTTCAATTTTGCTGAAAATGGTGAACTCCGTGCCGAATTTGGTTTGGCAAATTTGAGCAGTTTCGGCATCGTTTTCGGGCGATTGTTCGCGAAATTGATTGCAGGGAAAATCCAAAATTTCCAAACCTTGCTCGCGATATTGCGCATAAAGTGCTTGTAATTCCGTATATTGTGGCGTTAAACCGCAACGTGTGGCGGTGTTCACAATCAGCAAAACTTTGCCACGATAATCGGCAAGCGAAACGGGTTTGCCTGTGTGGGCGTTTAATGTGAAATCGTATAGGCTTGTCATCATTTTTCCTTGTGAACGATAAAAGATAGCTCACTTGAACTACGCATAGTTGCAGACGGCATCTTCATGATTTATTTGGCTTTGGCAGCCAGTTTTGCCAAATGGCGTTGGCAAAAACGCAAAGCGGCTTCGTAGCCATAAGTGCCTAAACCGACAATCACGCCCACCGCTTGGTCGGACAAATACGAATGATGGCGGAAGGCTTCGCGCGCGTGCACATTAGAAATATGCACTTCCACAAACGGAATTGCTACGCCAGCTAAAGCATCGCGAATCGCCACGCTGGTGTGGGTGTATGCGCCAGCGTTGATGATGACCATTTTGCTCACGCTACGCGCAGCATGGATTTTGCTGGCGATGTCGCCTTCGCTATTAGACTGAAAATGTTCCACACTCAAGCCGACTTCTTTGCCCACTGTTTGCAAATGTTCTGCCACATCTGCCAAGGTTTCCGAACCGTAAATATGTGGCTCGCGCGTGCCGAGCAAGTTTAAATTTGGACCGTTGATGACCAAAATATCTGCCATTCTGTTACTCCTTTGTTTGTGAAAAATCGTTCATTTGATTGTCGGTATAAAAATAATGCCGTCTGCACTCAGTGAACTGCAGACGGCATAGGATACGCAAATTATTTACGCAAGCCCAAACGTGAAATTAATTCACGGTAAGTATCAGGCTTGGTGCGACGCAAGTAAGACAACAAACGACGACGCGCACTCACCATTTTCAACAAACCACGACGGCTGTGGTGGTCTTTAGGGTTTGCTTTAAAGTGAGGAGTCAAGTCATTGATACGGAAAGTCAACAAAGCAACTTGTACTTCTGAAGAACCAGTATCGCCTTCTTTGCGTTGGAAATCTTTAACGATTTGCGCTTTTTGTTCAACGGTCAAAGCCATTTTTTCAATTCCTAAAATAAAAATGCCTTGCGGCAGACAAGTTTACCAAGCATTTGATTTTTCATGATGAAAAACAAAACACCGATGTAAACTCCCAAAGTTTGCTGTTGTTCAGCAAAACAGTCGCGCATTATACGGATTTTTCGCTGTGTTTGCACGAAAATTTGCACGCCGACAAACGCAGCGTGCAAATGCAATCAAATCTCAATCGGCGAATCAATGATGCCCTTTGGCTTCGCCTTCCAAACGGTAAACCGCGCCACAATACGGGCATTCAATGCTGCTGTTTGATTCAATCGGCAAAAACACGCGCGGATGACCGTTCCACGCTTCGTTTTGTGGGCCTGAACAATGTAAAGGCAAATCGTGTGGGGTAATCACGATGGCTTGAGTGGTTTCTGACATGATTTTTCCTTTTGGCTGGAATTTATTGAATTGATTTGGGCGACATTATACGCTGATTTTGAGTGAAAAATCATGTTTTGCGTGCAACTTTGTGCGCTTGGTGCATACCGTAAACGCGGTAAATCGTTTAAACTAGCGCTTATTTTTCTCTTTAGTATCGGCATCAATCGGTTTGGCGCGTTTGGCGGCAAGCGATTTTCTGCGAGGATGGGCATCATGAAATTCATTTATTTGATTATTAAGATTTTGATTTTATTGTTGTTGTTGGTTTTGGCGGTAAGTAATACGCAAAGCACGGCGTTTTTCTATTTACCAGGACAACAAATCGATTTGCCTTTAATCGCGATTTTGTTTGTGGCGTTTGTGGTTGGCACGATATTCGGTATTTTAGCGATGTTTGGCAGATTATTGCGTTTGCGTGCCGAAAATAACCGTTTGCGTAGCGAAGTGAAAAAAACGGCGCGTTTGAACGAACAAGATTTGCAAGTGCAGACGGCAGACGCGGCGAAAAAATAAAGGCGGGCTATGGAAAACGAAATTTTGATTTGGCTGGTGCCGATTGCCTTGCTGCCCGTGTTTTTTGCGATGGGTTGGTTTGCAGCACGCGTGGACATGAAAGCGGTGTTGAAGCAGGCAAAAAGCGTGCCAACCGCGTTTTACAAAAGTTTGGATGCTTTGGTAGACCGTAACACGGCTTTAGCAGCAAGAAATTTGTCGGAAATCAGTGATTTACAGCCGAATACTTTTGAGTTGAATTTGACGTTAAGCAAACTTTATCGCACGCGTGGCGAAAACGACAAAGCCATTCATTTGCTGAAAAAAATGGCGGACGCGCCCGATTTGGCGGGCGATAGACGCGACCAAGTGTTGTTTGAGTTGGGGCAAACCTATCAAAGCGCGGGTTTGGTAGACCGTGCCGAACAGATTTTTTTGACTTTGCAAACGGGCAATATGGCGAAGCAGGCGCGTGAGTTGTTGCTCAATATTTATCAGCAAGACCGCGACTGGGAAAAGGCGATTGAGCAAGCGCGTTTATTAAGTCATGATGAACAAACTTATCAGTTTGAAATTGCACAGTTTTTCTGCGAAATGGCACAAACCGCTTTGTTTAAATCGGATTTTGAACAGGCGAAACAATGGGTGCAGACGGCATTGTCGGCGAACCGCAAATGCTGTCGTGCCAACATGATTTTAGGCGATATTGAACAAAAATTAGGCAATTTTTCGGCAGCGGTAGACGCGTACAGCGCAATTGAAAAGCAAAATGTGGCGTATTTGAGCATGGTCGGCGAGCGTTTGTATGACGCTTACGATGCACAAGGCAAGGCGGAAGAAGGTTTGAATGTGTTGATTGGCTACAGCAAAACCTTTGCCCAAGTGGATTTGCTGAACGTGATTTACGAAAAAGCCTTGTTGCTCAAAGGCGAAGCGGCGGCGAATGAGTTGGCGGCGGAATTGGTGCGCCACAAACCCGATTTAAACGGCGTTTATCGTTTGCTCGGTTTGCAAATCAGCGATTTGAATCCTGCGTGGAAAAGCGATGTGGACATGATGCGTGGCGTGATTGGGCGACAAGTGCAAAAAGCGTGGATGTATCGTTGCCGAAATTGTCATTTTAAATCACAGGTTTACTTCTGGCATTGTCCTGCCTGCAATAAATGGGAAACCTTCACGCCGAATAAAATTGAAGTTTAAAGAATGGCTGCAGGCGGCATCTGTTGCCGTCTGCAGTTAAAAAATACTTAAAGAAAGCAATGCGATGGCAATCAGTTTGGATTTACACGACTACGACAACGCCGAACAAATGGTTTACACCATTGCGGACGCTTATTTTGCTTTTTTGGAGCAACACGGCGACGCGGCGGCGGAGCAATTGAGCGATGAACAGCACACGCTGATGGCTTATGTTTACTTGGACAGCATGGTGCAAGAAGGCGGTTTCGTGGCGTTGATTGCTTCGGGTTACGGCGAATACGTTTTGCTCAATCCGCTTGTTGATAGCTTACGGCGCTGGAAAATCAAACCCACGCCGAAAATTTTGGACAAAGCCAAACAACTTTATCAGCAAGTGGGCGCACAAATTGAAGCGGTGGCAGAATCAGGCGAAAGTGTGGAAAATCTGCGTCAAAAATTCAATCAATTTGAAGATTTAGACGGCGATTATTATGAAGTTGCCGAGGGCGATATGAATGCGGTGGCACAATATATTGCTGAAAACAAAAAGAAATTTTGTTTATCCGAATAAGTCATTTGCATCAAAATGCTGTATACCTGCGACAGCAAGAAGTTTTGCTAAAAAAAGTTGCAAAAAAGTTTTTAGCTGCAGACGGCAAAAGTAACGTTTCCAACTCAATTTCACACATCATCACAAGGAGCAAACATGAACACCGCCTACATCATCATCGCCGTTTTGTTTGCCGTGGTTTTGCTGATTGCGTGGCTGTTTACAGGCAAACGCGATGCCGAACCCGCGATGGTGGACGAACGCATTCCCGTGCCGCCTGTGGAAAAAGCGCAACCGCCAGCACGAGAAAACAGTGAAGGCGAGCGTCATTTTCGGGCATGGCTAACGGTTTTGTATCAAGACAATCCGCAACAAGTTGATGATTTAATGACCAAAATTGCTGCTAAATTGCCAGCCGCCAACGACCATGAATATGCGGCAGATGAATTGTGGCAACGTGCGATTGCGGTGTTTGATGCCAAACATTTGTTTGCGGCAGAAGATAAAAAAAGTTTAATCAATGGCTTAAATGAAATGGCGATGCGTTTTCGCTTTGAGTTTACCCCAACAAATTTGCCCAGCGATTTAACCGAAGATTCAGCAAACGACTTGGACGCAATACTGCAGACGGCAACGCCGATTTTCGCTGCCAAAAACGCCTGCTTATTTGTGGCAAAACAAGACAATAAACGGATTGTGGCGGTTGTCCCCAAACGTGATAGCGAAGAATTTGTGCAATTGGCAAAAGCATGGGGTGCGTCATTTGCATGACAAAAATACATCAAACATCAATTTTAATATTAAGGACAAAAAATGAACCCCTTAATCAGCGATTTAAATCAAACTGCAGGCAAAACGCCTGTGATTGTGGCTTTGGATTTTGCCAACGAAAACGACACGCTGCATTTTGTGCGTCAGCTTGACCCGAGTTTGTGTCAATTGAAAATCGGCAAAGAATTGTTCACCGCAACAGGACGAAAATTAGCGGAAAACCTGATTAACCAAGGCTTTAAGCTGTTTTTGGATTTGAAATATCACGACATTCCGAACACGGTTGCTCAAGCCTGTCGCGTGGCGGCGGACATGGGCGTGTGGATGGTGGACATGCACGCGTCGGGTGGCAAACGCATGATGGCTGCGGCGGCAGAAGCGGTGGCAAATTATCGCCACAAACCTTTGCTCATCGGCGTTACCGTGTTAACCAGCATGGAGCAAAGCGATTTGGCGGAAATTGGTTTAGACATCGAACCACAACAGCAAGTTTTGCGTTTAGCCAAATTGAGCCAAGACGCTGGCTTGGACGGCACGGTTTGTTCGGCACAAGAAGCAGCTTTGCTGCGTCAAAATTTGGGCAGCGATTGGGTGTTGGTAACACCAGGAATCCGTTTGGACACAGCGAACAACAGCGATGACCAACGCCGCATCATGACACCAGCACAGGCTCTGGCGGCAGGTTCAACTTATTTGGTGATGGGGCGACCGATTACTCAAGCAGCCGACCCGATTGCGGTGTTGCGTGAAATCAATGCGCTTGCCTGATGCCGTCTGCGCCTAATGGTTGTATTTAGGAACTTGCTTCGGTTGCAGACGGTGAGATTTAAAAATTATTAAAAAAAACAATAGGATAAAATATGAAAATTACTTCACAATGGTTAGACGGAATGTGCTTTGTCGCAACCAACGAACAAGGTCATAGCGTGATTATGGAAGGTTCGGCGGCGGAAGGGGCGAACAAACGCGGGGCAAGTCCGATGGAAATGTTGCTGATGGGCGTAGCGGGTTGTTCCAGCATTGATGTGGTGATGATTGCGGAAAAACAACGTCAAAAAATCAAAGATTGTCGTGCCACGGTAACAGCAAAACGTGCTGACACCGCGCCACGCGTGTTCACCGAAATTCACATTCATTTCACGATTTTCGGCGAAGATTTGCAAGAAAGCGCGATTGAAAAAGCGGTGCAATTGTCGGCGGAAAAATACTGTTCGGCATCGATTATGTTAAGCAAAGCCGCCAAAATGACGCACAGTTTTGAGATTGTGGCTGCGTGATGCCTGTGCCGTCTGCAGTTTCGCCTGCAGTGTAGTGTTCAATCAAACGTAAAAACGAATGTCGGTTTGAATGGAAAACTCGAGTAGGGCGTTGCGGCGATGGTGCAGACGGCAAAACCATCGTTGCGCATAATCGTTTTGATTGTGTTTGTTAATGTATGAATAAAAATGCGGCTAAACGGTTTATCTTCGTGCGAGATTGCGTTATATTTTCGCCCGTTTGGCTTGTTTTGAAATGAGCGGCAGCAGTGTAAATAGCTGGTGCATAAATCATTTATTGAATATTGAATCTGTGAAAAGGAAATGAAAATGGCAAATATTTTATTGGTGCCTGTTTGTCCGATGGCGGACGTGGTAAAAGCGGCGCAAGAATTGGCAGCGGTGTTGCCGAATGCGGCGGTGTTGAATGTGTTGGCAGACAGCGTTGCGGCGGAAAGCATGATTGCTGCTGGCGAAGCCGACGATTGGATTGATGGCTTGGTTGGCAATGCGGCGGATTTGGGTGCGGAAAACGTGGTGATTGCAGGCATTCCGTTCACGGCGGAACGTGCGTTTTTGGCGACGCAAAACGTGGAATTGGCTTCATCGTTTAATGCGCGCGTGGTGTTTATTTCATCAAGCGAATTTGGTTCGGCAAACCGTTTGAACGCGGCAAAACAATTGTTTGCCAACCGTGCTGTGGAATTGGCGGGCGTGATTGGTGGCTCGGCGGCTGCGGCAAAAGAAGCAGGTTTGGCATATTTGGGCGCGGTTGGCGCGTTTGAAGGCGTGCAAAAACTGGCAGACGCACAAGAAATTCGTTTATCGCCTGCGCAATTCCGTTTCAATATGATGCAGGCGGCACGTTTGGCAAACAAACGCATCGTGTTGCCAGAAGGTGCAGAACCGCGTACCGTGCGCGCTGCAGCGATTTGTCATGAAAAAGGTTTGGCGCGTTGCGTATTGTTGGCGCATCCGCACGCCGTTCATGCGGTGGCACAAGAATTGGGCATCACTTTGCCACAAAGTTTGGAAATCATCGACCCAGAAAGCATTGTAGAACAATACGTTGAGCCGATGTGTGAATTGCGTAAGAGCAAAGGTCTAACGCCAGAACAAGCACGCGAACAACTCAAAGACACCGTTGTTTTAGGCACAATGATGATGGCGCAAAACGATGTAGACGGTTTGGTTTCAGGCGCGGTTCACACCACCGCCAACACCATTCGCCCTGCTTTGCAATTGATTAAAACTGCCCCTGGGGCAAGCATCGTATCCAGCGTGTTCTTTATGTTGTTACCTGGGCAAGTATTGGTGTATGGCGACTGCGCGGTCAACCCAAATCCAACACCAGAGCAATTGGCAGAAATCGCCATTCAATCGGCAGATTCCGCCAAAGCATTCGGCATTGAGCCACGCGTGGCAATGATTTCGTACTCAACAGGCACATCAGGCGCAGGCCCAGATGTAGACGCAGTAAAAGAAGCCACCGAATTGGCAAAAGCCAAACGCCCAGATTTGGCGATTGACGGCCCACTGCAATACGATGCTGCCAGCGTGGCGAGCGTTGCCAAATCTAAAGCACCGCACAGCCCAGTGGCAGGCAAAGCCACCGTGTTCATCTTCCCAAGTCTGAACACAGGCAACTGCACCTACAAAGCGGTACAACGCAATGCCAACGTTTTGAGCGTGGGCCCGATGTTGCAAGGTTTGCGTAAACCCGTAAACGACTTGTCGCGAGGCGCATTGGTGGAGGACATTGTCTACACCATCGCCTTGACCGCGATTCAAGCAACCCAAATGTAATTGGGTTTTAAAAACGAACCGTTTAAACAAGATTTAAACGGTTTGAGAATAAGCTGCCGTCTGCGACTGAATGGCTTTAGTTGCAGACGGCATTTTTGCGTGTTAAAGCGGTTAACGCTTCAGCGCAGGGTGTTTCAAGATGCCGTCTTGAATGTATTGATAAATCGCTTCCCAGTTGCTGTCTTGGAAGTATTTCTGATAATTTTTGCCATCGTCGATGTCTTTGGTCAGCAATAAACCAATGCTTTTTTCCAATTGTATGTAATCAATGTTTGGATACTGTTCAGACGTTGGCATTTCTATCGCAATGCTGGTTGAAATATCGCCTAAAGTCGGAGTTTCTTCTTCGATGGCGGATAAGATTGGCTGGGTTCGCAACGAAGTGATGAAAATATGTTTTAAATCGGTTTGGTCGCAGTGAAAGCGTAAGCCAAATTGTAAAAACAGATTTTTTTCTTGGTTATTTGTAGGCAAGGCAATGTGAAAGCCAACGAGTACGTTTTTGCCAGCGATGTGTTTGGTTTTTGAGACAAAAGAAGAGATGGAGGCGTTTACAGCTTTAGATTGCTTGGAATAGGTATTGGTCGCTTGTGTAAGGCGATAACTCAAAATCTCTTTTTGAATGTCTTTCTCTAAATAGCTTTTCAAGCCGTCCATGAAACGGGTAATCAACGGCTCGGGATTGTTTAAAACTTCTTCTTTTAAATAATATTCTTGCTCTTTGACTTGAAAATTGCCGCTCATCAAATCTGCCCAGTTTAATCCATTGCTCATGGTGTTTTCCTTTGTTAAAACGTAAAAAAATGCGTGTGAAACGCGTTTGAAAATAAAAGCAATGAATTATAGGGTGTCAATAAAAAAAAACAATGACTTATCGGGTTGTGATGAGGCGAGAAAATGCCGTCTGCAGATTGATGAAAAGTTTGCAGACGGCATTTTTATTGGTTTTAACGCTTGCGAGCGCGATTAGTGGGCGGCAGGCAGGCTCAAACCGTGTTGTTTTAGGATTTCGGCAATTTTCTTTTGCACTTCTTGTTGTTGAA
>JAUNMN010000051.1:3011-6484 GCA_030531795.1 Neisseria sp. | reverse complement strand
TCGTCAAAAAACAGCACAAAATTTTTATTTTCGTCTTCAGTTGCGTTGTATTGCAACAAAGTCATTTGACGCAAATCGCCTGTTTTTTCATCAATCACGGCTTTCACCGTGTCGGTTGTTACCGTAATCGGCGTTAAAGGCGTGAGTGCCAACTGTGCGGCTTTTTGCTGTACCACTTGTTGTTGCTGCGCCGTTTGCTCACTTGGTTTGGGCGTGGGGAAAAAGTGTTCCCAACCCAACAAAATCAGCAAGGCAAGCGCAAAAAACATGGTCATTCTTTTGAAGTCCATGAGCGTGTTCCCATTGAAATAAACTAAAAAACGGCAAGTATAATAGAAAACCTGCAGACGGCAAATGATGCCGTCTGCAGACAACTTCCAAAATCGCTACCCCCAAAAAATCAAGGCAAAGGGTCAAAACCGCTGCCACCCCAAGGATGACAACGCAAAATGCGCTTACTCGCCAAGAAAAAACCTTTTATCGCACCGTATTTTTGCACCGCTTCCAGCGCGTATTGCGAACAAGTTGGCGTATAACGACAGCGCGGCGCAATCCAAGGACTGATGCAATAGCGGTAAAATTTAATCAATAAAAGCATCAATTTAGCAGCCATTTTCGCCCCAAACCTTTATCGTTTCGCCCAGCCTTATCGCGTTTCAGGTCTCAACAACAAACGCGCCAGTTCAGCACGAATCTGTTTGCCGTCTGCACGCACAAAACCCACGCGCACACGCACCACAAAATCACGCGCAGGCAATTCGTTTTTGTGTTGGCGAAACCACTCGCGTATCGTGCGCTTCATCAAATTGCGCCGATTCGCCCTTTTCGCCACTTTCTTACTCACAACCAAACCCAAACGCGCGTGTCCCAAGGCATTATCACGCGAGTACAACACGTTCAAAAATGGCGAATTGACTTGTTTTCTTAAAGCAAAAACGGAAGAAAATTCTTCCGTTTTTAATAAGCGATACTGCTTTCCAAAGCCCTGATTCAAAATAGAACTCGGAATTAAACAGCCAAACGTTTGCGGCCTTTAGCACGGCGCGCTGCCAAAACAGCACGGCCACCGCGAGTTTTTGAGCGAACCAAGAAACCGTGAGTGCGTTTACGTTTGGTTACAGAAGGTTGATAAGTGCGTTTCATGTTGCTTCCTAAATATGTCTAAAATACTAAACCGCGAATTACACCCTAGAAAAGCGTTTTTGTCAATCAATATAATAAGCTGAATGCAAAAAAGTAACAAAATGGCGCGAGAATGCAACAGTTGGCAATGGCAGAAAAATGGGAATTTCGGTATAATCGCACCGTCTTTTTATCTACTGATTTCGCGCATTCAGCCAAACGAGCTTAATCCTTGATAAAAAAGATTTTTTAACGTTTCTCCGCATGGAAAAGAGCATGACCCTAGCCGAATTTTGGCCTTTGTGCCTGCAACGTCTTCATCAAAGTTTGCCCGCTGCCCAGTTTGATAAATGGTTAGCGGGTTTGACCGTGGGCGAAGAAAACGGCGCGTGGGTGATTTTCTGTCCAACGCAATTTGCGATGAATATGGTTAAAACGCAGTTTGCCAAACACATTGAAGCGGTGCGCGCCGAACTTGCTCCTGCACAAAAAGCGTTTGTATTTAAAGTGGGCAAAGGCGAAAGCTACGCGATGCCGTCTGCATCTGCGTCTACTTCGTTTGCAAGCAAAACAACGCCTGCTGAAGCGGTTCAAACCGAACAAAAAGCAACGACAAAAACAAAAGAAAAACAAAATGATGTTGTTCAAAATGACCAAGTGAGCAACACGAAAACCGAACCAAGTTCGCAAACCTTAAAACAAAAACTGGATTCTTTGGCGGCGGTGCGTGCGGCGCAAGAAAATCGCTTAAAAGCAGCGGCAACGCCCAGTGCGCAAAACCATAAACCAGCCGAAAAAAGCAGCGACATTCCTGCTGCAGACGGCATCGAACAGCGCGTTAAAGATTCCAACTTATTACCCGAATACACTTTTGAAAATTTGGTAGAAGGCAAAGGCAATCACGTTGCCATCGCCGCCGCTCAAGCCATCGTGGACGCCCCTGGCAAAAGCTACAATCCATTTTTCTTATACGGCAGCACAGGTTTGGGCAAAACCCACTTGGTGCAAGCGATTGCGCATGATTTACTCGCCAAAAATCCTAAAGCGAAAGTCTGTTATTTGCATTCTAATGAATACGTTCGCCATTTGATGGCGGCGTTTCGCAACAATATGCACGACGCGTTCAAGCAAAAATACAAGCAATACGATTTATTGATTGTGGACGACATTCAATTTCTCAAAAGCAAAGAACGCACCATGGAAGAATTTTTCTTCCTGTTCAATCACTTCCACGACAACGGCAAGCAAATTATTTTAACTTGCGACGTATTGCCCAACAAAATTGAAGAACTGGACGACAGACTCAAATCGCGTTTTTCGTGGGGTTTAACTTTAGAACTCGACCCGCCCGAATTTGAAATGCGCGTTGCCATTTTGCAAAAAAAAGCCGAACGCGAAGGCTTAAACATGGACATGGACGCGATTGAATACATTGCCGAGAATATTCGCGCCAGCGGTCGCGAGTTGGAAGGCGCACTCAAACGCGTTTCCGCCGCCAGCATTATTCATCGTGGCAAAATCGATATTTTAAGAGTGAAAGAAGCACTCAAAGACATCATCGCCAGCAACTACAAACCGATAACTGCAGACGGCATCATTGAAGGCGTTGCCAAAGCATACAGCCTTAAAATCAGTGATTTAACAGGCAGACGACGCGTGCAAACCATCGCACGTCCACGCCAAATCGTGATGTGTTTACTGAAAGAGCTAACTGCTTTAAGCTATCAAGAAATCGGTGCATCATTAGGCAATCGCGACCATTCAACCGTCATTCATGGTGTGGAAAAAGTTGCCGAGCTGCGCGAAACCAGCCCAGAATTTAACGAAGAATACGAGCGTTTGCTCAAACAGTTTCAAAATTAAGTTTTAAACTCATTAAACTTTTTAAGGAAAATCATCATGTTGATTTTGCAAGACAAGCGCGATGCGCTACTCAAACCGCTGCAAACCGTAACAGGCATTGTGGAAGCGCGCCATGCCTTGCCGATTTTGTCAAACGTGTTGCTGGAAACCGTTCACGGTCAAACCAATATTTTGTCGTCAGATTTAGAAATCCAAATCAACACCAAAGCCAGCGTGAGCGAAGCCAGCGATTTTCGCATCACCACCAATGCCAAAAAACTGCAAAGCATTTTGCGCGCCCTGCCCGAAGAAGCCATTGTGTCTTTAGACTGGGAACAAAATCGCTTAACTTTGCAAGCAGGCAAATCACGTTTCGCCTTGCAAACCTTGCCAGCCGACGATTTCCCAACAATGAATGTGGGCGAAAACGTGTTGGCAACATTCTCATTGCCGCAAGAAGTGTTGAAAAACATGATTTCTCAAGTGCAATTCAGCATGGCGGTGCAAGA
>JAUNMN010000051.1:0-2911 GCA_030531795.1 Neisseria sp. | reverse complement strand
TGGACAACGACAAAATTTTCACCGTTAGCCGCGTGCAATTGATGAACGCATTAGACCGCGTTGCCATTTTGGCAAACGACAAACACCGCGGCGTGGTTTTCTTGCTCAAAGCAGGCGTGTTAAAAATCAGCTGTAAAAACAATGAACAAGAAGAAGCAGTAGACGAAATGGAAGTGGCTTACCAAGGCGAAGAGTTGGAAGCTGGCTTCAACATCGGCTATTTAAGCGAAGTCTTGCGCAACCTGCACAGCGAAGACATTCAAATCGCTTTTGGCGACGTTACCCGCTCAACCTTGTTCACGATTCCAAACAACCCTGATTTCAAATACGTTGTGATGCCGATGCGCATTTAATCCAACAAGAAACGCACACGATGCCGTCTGCAAAACCCCAAAACTGCAGACGGCATTGTTTCGTTTGATTCGCCATAAAATCCACATCAATCTCATCAGAATATGGCTTTTTTACTGAAAAAACAGCACAAATCGGGTATAATTCTCATCTCTTTTCGCGCTTCATTTTTTTCTTTCACGCCAACCGCGTACAGCGCAAAAATCACTCAACACTAGGTAAACATCATGACCGAGCAACAGCAACAAGAATATGGTGCAGACAGCATTCAAGTATTAGAAGGTTTAGAAGCCGTGCGCAAACGCCCAGGGATGTACATCGGCGACACGCAAGACGGTTCAGGCTTACACCACATGGTGTTTGAAGTGTTGGATAACGCCATTGACGAAGCCTTGGCGGGTCATTGCGACAACATCACGGTTGCCATCAATGCCGATGAATCGATAACGATTGAAGACAACGGTCGCGGCATTCCAACGGGCATACACCCCAAAGAAGGTCGCTCGGCTGCCGAAGTGATTATGACGGTGTTGCACGCAGGCGGTAAGTTTGACAACAACAACTACAAAGTTTCAGGCGGTTTGCACGGCGTGGGCGTGTCGGTGGTAAACGCTTTATCAGACTGGCTGAAATTGACGATTTGGCGCGATGGCAAAGAACATTTTGTGGAATTTCGCCGCGGCGATGCGGTTGAGCCATTGAAAGTGGTTGGCGATTGCGACCCGAACAAACACGGCACGCGCGTGCAATTCCGTGCCAGCGAAGAGACCTTTGGTTTGGTGGAATACAAATTTGACATTCTCGCCAAACGCATCCGTGAATTATCGTTTTTGAACAATGGCGTAAAAATCGAATTGTTTGACAAACGCGATGGCAAACACGAAAACTTCGCTGAATCTGGCGGTGTGGTTGGCTTCGTTAAATACACCACAGGCAGCAAAAAACCCTTACACGAAAAAGTGTTTTACGCCTTGGGTGAAAAAGACGATATGACGGTTGAATGCGCGATGCAGTGGAACGAAAGCTATCAAGAATCGATTCAATGTTTCACCAACAACATTCCGCAACGCGATGGCGGCACGCACTTAACCGCCTTGCGCCAAGTGATGACGCGCACGCTCAATCAATACATTGAAAGCAACGGCATCGGCAAAAAAGCCAAAATTGAAACCACGGGCGATGATATGCGCGAGGGTTTGACTTGCGTGTTGTCGGTGAAATTGCCCGACCCGAAATTTTCTTCGCAAACCAAAGACAAACTGGTTTCCAGCGAAATCGCGCCGATTGTAAACGCGGTGTTGAGCGAAGCATTACACAGTTTTTTGGAAGAAAATCCGAACGATGCCAAGATTATTTGCGACAAAATCGTGGACGCAGCACGCGCCCGCGAAGCGGCACGCAAAGCGCGTGAACACACGCGTAAAAGCGCAATGACGGGCGGCGGTTTACCTGGGAAACTTGCCGATTGTCGCGAAAAAAATCCTGCTTTATCCGAACTTTATTTGGTCGAGGGCGACTCGGCTGGTGGTTCAGCCAAACAAGGGCGCGACAGCTTGTATCAAGCGATTTTGCCGCTGAAAGGCAAGATTTTGAACGTGGAAAAAGCGCGTTTTGAAAAAGTGTTGTCCAGCCAAGAAGTTGCCACTTTGATTACCGCACTCGGCGCAGGCATCGGCAAAGAAGAGTTCAATCCCGACAAATTGCGTTACCACCGCATCATCATCATGACCGATGCCGACGTGGACGGTGCGCACATTCGCACGCTGTTGCTCACTTTCTTCTATCGCCAAATGCCCGAATTGATTGAGCGTGGCTACATTTACATCGCCCAACCGCCACTTTACAAAGGCAAAATCGGCAAGGAAGAACGTTATCTGAAAGACGACAACGAAAAAGACCAATGGCTATTGAGTTTGGCATTCCAAAACGCCCAATTGCACAGCAATGGCAAGATTTGGCAAGGACAAGAGTTGTTGCAACTGGCACAGCAATACCAAAACGCACGCAACATCATTGCCCAAGAAAGTCGCTTTATTGATGAAGTGGTGTTAAACGCCCTGCTTGATTTGCCGTCTGCACTGGACGTTAGCGATTTGGCGGCAACCGAAAACAGCATCGCCCTGTTAAATCAAGCTCTGAACAATCCGCAAATCAGCTTGTCGGCAATGAGCAACGAAGACGGCAGCCGCCACTTCATCCACATCGTGCGTCAAGTGTATGGCAACCAAGTCAGCAGCCGTTTGGACGGCAAATTCTTTGACAGCAAAGCCTACCAAACCCTGCTGCAGACGGCACAAGCCTTGCAAAATGTGGTGGGCGAAGATGCCAAAGTCATCAAAGGCGAACAAGAGTTTGCCGTGAGCCATTTTGATGATGTGTTGAACCAATTGATCAAAACCATACAAAAAGGTTTGATGATTCAACGCTATAAAGGTTTGGGCGAAATGAACCCCGAGCAGCTCAAAGAAACCACCATGGACAAAGACAAACGCCGCTTGTTGAAAGTGCGCATTGAAGACGCGATTGCCGCCGATGAAGTGTTTGTTACCCTGATGGGCGA
>JAUNMN010000050.1 GCA_030531795.1 Neisseria sp. | reverse complement strand
TCAAACGCTTATGATTTAAATTATTTCAAAGCAGACAAAACGGTTTCTTTGACGGTTTCAACCGCTTGCGTACCGTCTACTTTAATATATTTTGGCGCGTGTTCACCTTCAAGTTTGCTGTAAAAATCAATTAAAACAGCGGTTTGAGTGTGATAAACTTCCAAACGTTTTTTCACGACTTCTTCTTTGTCGTCATCGCGTTGAATCAAATCTTCGCCTGTTACGTCGTCTTTGCCTTCCACTTTGGGCGGGTTGTAGCAGATGTGGTAAGTGCGACCTGATGCGAGATGGACACGACGACCGCTCATGCGGCTGATGATGGCTTCGTCTGGCACGTCAATTTCTACCACAGCATCTAAATCTACGCCCGCTTCAATCATGGCTTCGGCTTGTGCTAATGTACGCGGAAAACCATCAAACAAAAAACCATTTTGGCAATCGGCTTGGGCGATGCGTTCTTTTACCATACCGATGATGATGTCATCGCGTACCAAACCGCCTTCGTCAATGATTTTTTTGGCTTCTAAACCCAGCGGCGTGCCTGCTTTGATGGCGGCGCGCAGCATATCGCCTGTGGAAATTTGTGGAATATTGAATTCGGCTGTGATGAATTGTGCTTGTGTTCCTTTGCCTGCACCTGGTGCGCCCAGTAAGAGTACTTTCATGATTGTTCTTTCATTAGTTGGGTTAATCAGATGCTTATTGTAGCGGTTTATCGTGATGTTTTCATCTACTTTGCAGACAAAGTTGCAGACGGCATCGTTGATGTTGCTTACTCTTTTTGCCATTGTCGTAAATTATCGCGCAAATCGTTTAATTGTTTGCGATAACGGCGACACTGCGGACAAATCGCAAGATGCAGATAAACTTGAACTTTTTCTGCGATATTCAGTTCTCGGTCTTGGCTTTCCGACAACAAAACGCAAGTTTCTCGGCACTTTAACATCTGTTTTCTCTCTTTGCTGATTATGGATTTAGGTCAAACCAACGCTGTTGCAAACACAGTCGCAACTGGTTTCGGGCGCGGTGTAAAATGGTGTAACAATTATCGCGGCTGATTTGATGTTGCTGACAAATTTCGTCCACTTCCCAACCCAAAATTTCGCGTTGATAAAAAATTTTGGCGGTTTCGCTGGGCAAACCTTGTAAACAGTTTTCTACGGCACGAAAAAAATCTTGGCGCGACAAGGCTTCTTCTGGCGGCGTTTGCCAAGTTTGCGGGCTGGTATGCGCGTGCCAATGTCCTGTTTCGTCAAAACATTCTTCAAATAAAATCGCGCTTTCGCAGTTTTCTGCTTGCAAACTTTCTAGGCTCACGCTTTTATTTTGCTGGCGAAAATAATCGCTGATTTGGTGTTTCAAGATGCCCAAAACCCACGTTTTCAAACTGGATTCGCCGCGAAATTGCGTGCTTTTTGCCATGGCGGTGCTCAAAGTTTCTTGCACCAAATCTTCGGCGAAATCGTCATCTCGCAACTGAATTTTGGCAAAACGCAAAACATCGGTGCGCAAAGCTGCCAATTTTTGCTGAAAATTCGGCACTTTATGCTCCTTTTAACAACAATACGCCTGCATTAAACCATTCTTGAATTGCCGCACGCAAAATCTCGCGCACATTTTGTTCGCCCAATAAATCTTGCACCGCCACACACAAATCAGCAAAAGTGCTGTCTTGTTCTTGAAAATATTGCAATAAAAACAAATCGATGCCATCGATGCTGCGATACACCACTTCTTCATCGCGATTGCGCCACGTCAAAACATGGATTTCGCCTTCCTCTATAGTATGCAATTCGCTGCTGACAAAATCGTGCTGATAATGACGCAAACGCGCGGCATTTGCCCATGTCAAAACGCTGTCGTCTTGCCAGATGCCGTCTGCACTTGGCTGAATCGCGGTTTCAGCGTGCAATAAAGCGGTTTCAAAATCCATCATTTCCAACACCGCCGCAGACGGCATCTCGTCTTGCAAACCGCGCAAATAAGTCAAAAACTGGCTGGGAATGTCGTTAAAAAAAGGCGATTCGGGTCGCGCTTCGTCCAAAAAACGTTGTTGCCAGTTTTGCCATTGTTGTGCGTCTACAAAGTTTTGGCTGTCGCTAAAACACAAATCCAAAAAACTGCGGACATTGTTTTGCACCAAACGGCGATACACCGCCAAATGCTCATCGCTCCAGTTTTCGGGTACAGCCAAACGCTCATTGCGTATGCAATCGGCTAATTGTTTTTGTGCTTGTTGAGTGGGATTAAGCGGCGGCATGGCGTTCCTGTTCGGCGTGTTGTTGGATTTTGGCAATGCGTGCCACTTCTTGCTCAAGTTCAGCAAAACTAGGCAGATTATTGTCGCGTTCTAATAAAGTTGGTACATGATGTGGCAAATGTTGGCAGGTGTACGCAAATAAATCCCATACCGCATCGCACACCGCTTGCCCATGCGTGTCTATCAATAAGTTTTCGTGTTCCGCGTCGTATCCCGCCATGTGTATATAACGCACGCGTGATGCGTCCACGCGGTCGATATAATCTTTGGAAGAGAGCAAACGATGGTTGACATCGTTCACATAAATATTGTTGATGTCTAAATGAATGTCGCAATCAGCTTCGCGTGCCACAGCATTCAAAAAGTCTACTTCGTCCATTTCGGCGATTTGATTGTGCAAATAATAAGAAGTGTTTTCTACCGCAATGCGCATTTCCAAAATGTCTTGCACTTGACGAATCCGCGCGGCAGTGTGGCGCACCGCATCTTCGGTAAACGGCAAGGGCAATAAATCGTATAAATGACCATGCTCGCTGCAATAGCTTAAATGTTCAGAGAAAAACGGCATATTGTATTGACGGATAAATGCTTTGATTTGTAATAAAAAATCCACTTGCAAAGCATCTTGTCCGCCCAAAGACAAAGACAAACCATGACAGGCAACGGGCAAACGTTCAGCGATTTCATCAAATTTTTTGCGTGCCAAACCGCCCATGCGCATCCAGTTTTCTGGGGCAACTTCAATAAATTGAATCGGGCTTTTTGCCAAATCCAAACGCGCAAAATCATCAGCCAAACTGCGTTTGTAGCCTAAACCTGCACCGTGTAATGCCTTCATTATTTTGTCCTTTTTGGGTTTAAGATGCCGTCTGCATTATGCCAGACAACGCAGACGGCATCGCATCAGCAAAAATTATTTGCTACCACATTTGCCTTCGCCGCATTTGCCTTCAGCAGATTTGGCTTTTTTCTTTTTCTCTGCGCCGCACTTGCCTTCGCCACATTTGCCTTCAGCAGATTTACTGGCAGATTTTTTCGCCGATGCGCCACATTTACCTTCGCCACAAGCACCCTCGTGCGCTTTTTTCGCCATACTGCTCGCCGCTTGCGCTGCAGGTTTAGCTGTTTGTGCGTTTGCAGTTTGCGCGCCCAACAAAGCCAAAGCACCCGCCAAAGCGATTAAAGAAGAAGATTTTTTCATGATGTTTCCTTTCGGTAAAAAATAAAACAAACAACAAGTTAAAACAACTTATTTCGCATGACAGCGTTTGCCGCACACCCAATAAGCCAAAGAAAAACGTCCCATGCCTTGCAGCAATAAAACCACAAGCATTAAAGCATAAATCAATGCCATTTTGTAACCATTATCGCAAACATTGTAACCATTGCCAGCATGCACCGCTGCCCATGCAACCGCCGTTAAAACCAGCAAACTCAATGCGCTCCAACGCCCTAACACACCGATGAGCAACAACACTGGCGCAGCCAATTCCGTCCACATCGCCATTTGCCAACTCCATTCTGGCGGCAACACAGAAAATGGAAACGGAAAATCTGCCTGAATATCTGCAAACCAATTTTCGCCTTGCCACTTTCCCCAGCCTGCTTCAAAAAATTCCCAAGCTACAAACGCGCGCAGCAACAACAGCGACACATCACGTCCCCATTCACAAGTTTTGCCTGCTTGGCATTTCATCACATTCATTGTTCGCTCCGTTTTTTTGTTTCGTACAGCCATTAGACGTTGCAGACGGCAAAATCTGACACGGCAAACCCAAGAATTTGCTAAATATTTGATTTACTTAAAAACAAAAGCCGTTTTCCGCCTAAACAGAAAACAGCTTTTTTTCTTTTTCAATCACTCAAAACGCATCGCGCATCATCACGGCAACACCGCTTCCACGCGATAACCTTTTCTTTGCAACATCTTGATTAAACTGTGTTTACCCAATAAATGCCCCATGCCAACCGCAACTAAAGTTCGCTGTTTCTTCCATGCCGCCATGATTTTCGGCAACCACGCACGATTGCGCTCGCCCATCAAACCATCGCTGAACACGCGCTCTAATTCCGCGCGTTCATTCGGCAAAAAACGGTTGGCATATTCTTCATCAAATAAACGATTCAATTCAGTAACATCTTGTTTTTCATAGGCTTGAATCGCCGCCACCATATCAGCACGCAAAGCCTTTTCTTGCGCCAGCAACACATCAATTTGTTTTTTCGTAGTTGGCAAAGACAAACGCTGCAGAATCTTAATGGCTTCATTCTCTTCCAAACCTTGCACCGCCCTATTTTCCGCTTTCGCGCGTAACAACAAACGCTTATCCACGCCTTCATCCACTTGATAATCCGCTGGCACTAAAGCCAAAGCCGCTGAAAACATGGCAAATTGCGGATTCGTTTTTGCTTCAGGCACAAGCATCATCGCCAGTTTCGGCTGATGTTGATGCACAAAATCATACAGCTGCTTCGCACGTTTTTCGCCCAAATTTTGCGCCAAAGTTTGCGGTTCATTAAACGCCAACAGCATCAATTCCTGAAAACTTTCCGAAGTAAGATTGTCGCTGTCGATGTCTAAACTTTCCAGCAACAAACTGTCGCTGTCGTCCCATGCCGTCTGCACGTTGGCAGGCAAAGTTTCTCTAGCTTTACCCACGTGCATCGTGCCCACCAAATAACCCACAGGTTCGCTCGCCTTGCCTTGAAACACGCGCCAAACCACGCTATTCGCCGCTTGCTTTTCCGCCGCAAAACCAAACGCACTAAACACCAACAAGCAACACGCCAACAGCGCGCGCGTCATCACATTTTTCATCATATTCTCCTTTGTTTATCGTGTTCATTCGTCTTACAGACGCAAAATGCCACCGCAAAACACAAGCCACAAACATGCCGTCTGCATTTGCAAACCGCCCCACTCGTTTCGCTCACGGGACTGCTTTCCATTGCAGACGGCATCGCTGATTTTATTTGCCAAACACCGCGCGTACGCGTTCCAAATCTTCGGCAGTGTCCACGCCCGCAGCAGGCACGCTGTCGCTGATGTGTACCGCGATTTGTTTGCCGTGCCACAATACGCGCAGCTGTTCTAAAGATTCGATGTTTTCCAAAGGCGATACGCTCATTTGGCTGTATTCTTGCAAAAATGCCGCGCGATAAGCATATAAACCGATGTGGCGCAAAGGCAGTGCAGACGGCAATTCACGCTTGCCTGCTCTCATCAAATCACGCGGATAGGCAATCATCGCACGGCTAAAATACAAAGCGTTTCGCGCCTTATCCAACACCACTTTCACCACATTCGGATTTTCAAAATCGGCAAAATCGCTGATTTCGTGTGCTGCCGTTGCCATCGGCGCAAGGCTGTTCGCCAACGCCGCCGCAGTTTGATTGATTAAATCAGGTTCAATCAAAGGTTCATCGCCTTGCACGTTCACCACAATCGTGTCCGCCGCCAAACCCAAAATCGCCGCCGCTTCCGCCAAACGCGTTGTGCCGCTTTCATGCGTATCGGCAGTCAGCACCACTTCTACGCCATATTCACGACAAGCATTGGCAATGTCTTCGTGGTCGGTCGCCACCACCACACGCGTTGCCCAACTTTTCGCCGCTTGTTCAGCTGCACGCACCACCATCGGTTTGCCGGCAATGTCCGCCAACGCTTTACGCGGCAAACGCGAAGACGACAAACGCGCAGGCACAATCACCACAAATTCCGTCATCATGCCAACTCTTCTTCGCTCAACTCACGCGCTTCCGTAACCAACATAAACGGAATGCCATCTTTAATCGGAAACGCCAACTTCGCCGCTTTGCTCCACAACTCCTGCTTCTCCGCGTGGTATTGCAAAGGTTGCTTCGTTACAGGGCAAACCAACACATCTAAAAATTTCTTTTCCATGATTTTCCTTGCCATTTTTGGCGAATAAGTCATTCAAATAATGCAAACCGCGATTATACAAGGCTTTTCCCCACTTCAAGCATTTTGCGTAAAAAATGCCGAATGATTAAACCAAACCAGCAACACCCAACTCAATATTTTCCCTATACAAAACAGCCACTTTACCACTTATCACACGCCCCAAAAAGGATTACAATAAAGCCGAAAAATAAACCAAAAACATTCACTTTATTCAGCGGCGAAACATCATGAAAACAAAAAACAAAACCCATCTTACTTTACCTGTTGTCCTCATTCTCACCGCCTGCGGCGGCGGTTCTGGCGGCGGACATTCCGCAAGCACGATGCCGTCTGCACCCAACATCAACGCCACCAACACCCAAAATCAAAA
>JAUNMN010000049.1 GCA_030531795.1 Neisseria sp. | reverse complement strand
CCTAAATCAAATTTTTGAAACATGGTTTTCCTTTCTGAATGTGGGCGCATTATATTTTTATCTGCGGCAAAAAACAAACCGCCCAAAAGGGCGGTTTGATGTGCAGACGGCATCACAACCAGAAGAAATAGCCCACGGTCGCAATCACGAAAATACACAAAATATTCAATACAAAACCTGCTTTCACCATATCGCTTTGTTTCACGCGTCCTGTGCCGAACACAATCGCGTTGGGCGGCGTTGCCACGGGCAACATGAAAGCACACGATGCGCCCAAGCCGATAACGAGTGCCAAGCCCAAAGGATTCATGCCCAAGGCTTCGGCGATGGAGATGAAAATCGGCACAAGCAAAGCCGCGCTGGCGGTGTTGGATGTGAACTCGGTTAGGAAAATGATGAAGGTTGCCACCACCAAACCGATTAAATAATAGTGTCCACCTTCAATCATGAACACAATGCCGTCTGCCATGATTTTGCTTGCGCCCGAGTCTTTCAAAACCGCGCTCAAAGTCAAACCACCGCCAAACAAAAACAGCACGCCCCATTCGGTGTTGTCTTGAATTTGTTGCCACGTCGCCACGCCCGCAATCGCCACAGTCGCCGCCGCAACCAGTGCCACCACGCTGTCAAACGCGCCTATGCTCTTAATGCCCAACAAAGACGACAACAAAGGATTGAGTTGGCTGCTGAACATCCAGCACAAAGCCGTTATCGCGAAAATCACTAAAGTTGTGATGCGTTTGCCGTTCATCTCGATTTTTTCAAAACTTTGTTCAATCTGCACATTGAAATTCGGTTTGAACACCACCCACAAAGACGCAATCATCACGGGCATCAAAATCAACATAATCGGCAAACCGAATTTCAGCCAGTCGGCAAAGGTCAAGTGCAATTGCGACGCCACAATCGCATTTGGCGGACTGCCCACCAAAGTGCCCATGCCACCGATGCTCGCGCTATACGCAATGCCCAGCAACACAAAAACATAAGTATTGTGGTCTTTTTCGGGGTCGAGTTTACTCAAAATCCCCATCGCCAAAGGCAACATCATCGCCGCGGTTGCCGTGTTGCTAATCCACATCGACAAAAACGCAGTAACAGCCAGCAAATACATCACCGCCAGCTTCAAATTGCCCCGCGCCAAAGCCATGATTCGGTTGGCAATCAAACTGTCTAATTTTTGAATATGCAAAGCGGTTGCCAAAGCAAAACCGCCGAAGAACAAGAAAATCGTTGGGTCGGCAAACGCCGCCAGCGTGTCTTTAGTTTTTGACAAACCCAGCGCAATCGCCAATAAAGGCACAAGCAAAGCGGTTACGGTTACATGAACAATCTCTGTTAGCCACAAAACGGCAACAAACACCAGCAAAGCCAAGCCTTTATTCGCATTGGGTTCAAATGGCAAGGTGTTGAGTAAAATAAAAAATAAGATGGCATTGGCAATAAAAATAATGCTTTTTTTGTTTACCTTTGCCTTAAGCTCGGGGGTTAAATCCATCTTCATTCTCCTTATACTAGTTATGTAAAAAAGATATGAATAAATTACCCAATTCTTAACAAAAAGCAACAATTTTTTGCAAATTATTTGATTTGTATCAATATTTTTACATTACGATATAAATGAAACCTGCAGACGGCATGATTTAATTGTTCTCGTGTTGCGCGCGAATCTCTGCCCATTCTAAATCGTGATAAAACCAATACCGCGCCCGAAATGGCACATCATTGATGCGCCAAGGTTTGATGACATTGATGTAGTGAATAATTTTGGGCGAAGCGGCGTGCTCTTGGCGTATTGCGTCCATATCAACCGCCAAATCCAAATCGCGTTCGCGCTTAAAGTCGTGAATGCGATTGCGCACACCCACTTCCCAACTGGCTTGATGATTGTAGCGATAATCCAACATGAGCCATTGATTACGCGTGAGAATATTGAGAATGTCTTGGTCATCGTAAACAAAATAGCGCGTTTGTT
This sequence comes from Neisseria sp., assembly GCA_030531795.1. Lineage (GTDB taxonomy): Bacteria > Pseudomonadota > Gammaproteobacteria > Burkholderiales > Neisseriaceae > Neisseria. The sequence goes on along the minus strand of JAUNMN010000049.1, from coordinate 4,756 downwards.
GCAGTTCAACCGCTCTTGCCACTAAATCGGTTTCGCGAATCTTCCGACAATTAAGCAACAACACGCCTGAATTGAAATAGGGTTTCATATCGGGCGGAAATTCGCCATACCAATGTTCGCCGCAATTAAGCGCCACATCTTTTGCCGCCGCCAACAAATAATCGTCCAAATTTAAGGCAAACAATTCATCTAAGTTGCCGTCTGCAATCGTGTCGCTGTCTAAATACAACGCCTTATCCACATTCGGCAATAATTCGGGAATCAGCAAACGATAATAGCAGGCTTCGGTTAGCGAATTGTGCGTGTGTTTTGCCTTTTGCAGCACTTCCGCATCTAATTTAAAGTCGCTGATTTGGCTACCTAACTGCGCCAACTTTTGATTCAAATTATCAAAATATTCAATCGGTATCTCTTTGTTAAGCAAATAAAATTGCACATTTTGATGATGATAACAAATGGATTTAATCGTAGTGATGAGATACGGCGCGTAGTTCAAATCACACGCAAAAAAGATGTGCTTTGTTTGTTTGTTTGTTTGTTTGTCATACATGATGCTCGCCTAAGTTAAAAAATACAAAACAAAATTTCAATATATTTCAAATAGTTATCAAAATCCAAACACCGCCACATCGCCTTTTCCTTGGCGGATTAACTCTGTGCCGTCTGTCATGTCCACAACTGTGGTTGCTTCCGTGCCACACCAGCCTCCATCAATCACCAAATCCACGCTGTGTTCCAAGCGGTCGCGGATTTCGTAAGGGTCAGTCAAAGGTTCATCGTCTTCGGGCAACATCAGCGTGCAAGAAAGCATCGGTTCGCCCAACTCGGCGAGCAAAGCCAAGGCGATTTTATTGTCTGGCACACGCAAACCGATGGTTTTGCGTTTGGGGTGCAAAGTGCGGTTTGGCACTTCTTTAGTCGCTTCCAAAATAAAGGTGTAGCTGCCAGGCGTTGCCGCTTTGAGTTGGCGAAACTGGCTGTTGTCCACTTTGGCGTAAGTGCCGAGTTCGCTCAAATCGGCACACATCAAAGTTAAATGATGTTTTTGGTCGATTTGGCGGATTTGCAAGATTTTTTCCATCGCCGCTTTGTCGCCCAAATGACAGCCCAGCGCGTAACACGAGTCGGTTGGGTAAACAATCACGCCGCCTTTTCTAATGATTTCAACCGCTTGTTTGATTAAACGCTCTTGCGGATTGTCGGGATGAATCGCAAAAAATTGCGCCATGGTTTTGCTCCTGATGATTATTGCTTTTGTTTTTCACGCCTGCCGTCTGCAGACGGCATCTTCAATTTCAAATAAAGATAAGCTACTGATTTTTAAAATATTGCCACACAGGTTTACAGTTTTCAGGCAATTCGGGACACGCACCCAAAACGCCGCCACCGAAGTCGCCCAAGCGATGAAAATCGCTGCCGCAGCTGGCGAGTAAGTCAAAACGTTCGGCAAGCAGCGCGTAGTTTAAGCGGTCGTTTTTGTCGCAACTGCCGCTGTGTACTTCTATCCCGTCTCCGCCCAAGTCTTTAAATTCGCTGAATAAATTGCGTTTGGCGGTTGCTGAAAAACCGTAACGCATCGGGTGGGCGATGATTGCCATGCCGTCTGCAGCTTTAATCGCCGCCACGCATTCATCTAAATTCGCCCACTGATGCGGCACGGCACACGATTTGCCATCGCCCAAATATTTGCTGAACGCCTGTGCTTTGTTGCGAACGTGTCCTTGTTGAATGAGAAATTCCGCCAAGTGGGTGCGGCTTGCCATTTCGGGATTTTTCGCCAAAGCCAACGCGCCTTCGTACGCACCAAAAATGCCTTTTTTCGCCAAACGTCCGGCAATTTCGGCGAAACGCTGCAAACGTCCAGAGCGCACTTTGCTCAACAAATGCTGCAAAACTTCGTCTTCTTCGTCAAAATCCAAGCCAACAATATGTACGGTGTTGCCGCGCCACGTTACCGAAATTTCCACGCCATTGATGAAACGAACGCCCAACTCATCGGCTTTAGCACGTGCTGCCGCCAAACCGCCTGTGTGGTCGTGGTCGGTCAAAGCGAGCATGGTGCAGCCGTTTTCGTGTGCCAGTTGCACCACTTCATTCGGGTTTAACGCACCATCAGAAACATTGGAATGGCAATGTAAATCTATCATTTTTCTATACTTTTTAAATTCAACTGCAGACGGCATCGCCTGTTTATGAGGCGTTTTCCATGCCGTCTGCAGCGGCTTTCAAACGTTTTTGTTGCGCTTGATATGCCTGTTTTTCGGTTTGATAAATCGTGTGGATGCACGCGTCGCCGCATTCGCTGCCGCAACATTCCCAGTCTTCGGGCGCGGTTGGTTCGGGCAACAAAGTTTCGCCCAAACGCGCGGCAATTTCGGCTAAATCAGGCTTCTGGGTCATCGCCAGCTTCCACTTCCAACACCGCGCCTGCAAACTCAATCACTTCGCCGCCGCGAATTTTGGCGGTTTTACGGGTTTCTACTGCGCCATTGCGTTTGACCAAACCTTCGGCAATCGCTGCTTTCGCCTGTCCGCCGCTGTCGGTCAAACCTGCTAATTTAAGCAAATCGCATAAGGCAATGTATTCGTTGTCTTGTAAGTAAACCGTTGCTTGCATGGCTGTTTTCGTTCCATCAAAAACGCGTATTTTACGCGATTTGCCTGCACTTGCGGCGGTGTTTTCAGCAAACTGCGTGCAAAATTGAGCGCGTGCCGTCTGCAGTTTGGCTAAACCTTGTACAATACGCGTTTTCTGTTATGCCGCTTCGCTTTGGGGTTTGATGATGACTATTGATGCTTTGACTTATGTGCCACTTCGTTTGCACTCTGAATTTTCCATCACCGATGGCACGGTGCGCCTCAAAAGTGCGATTAAAAAGGCGCAAGAATTTGGTTTGCCTGCACTGGGCATCAGCGATTTGATGAACGAATTTGGTTTGGTCAAATTTTACAAAGCCTGTCGCGGCGCGGGGATTAAGCCGATTGCGGCGGTGGACGTGCGCATTGAAAACCCTGCCAAACCCGAAGCGCCGTTTCGTGCCATGCTCATCATCAAAAACCACGACGGCTATTTGCGTTTGAGCGAACTGCTCACCCAAGCGTTCACCCAACAAAGCATCGGGCATTTGCCGCAACTCAAACAAGCGTGGCTTGCAGACGGCAACAACAGCGGTTTGCTGTGTTTATCGGGTGCGCATTTGGGCGAAGTGGGCGTGGCTTTGATGAACGGACACGACGCGCTAGCCAAAGAAGCGGCACAAAAATACGCGGCGTGGTTTCCCAACGCGTTTTATCTGGAATTGCAACGCTTGCCCGAATGTCCACAGTGGGAAGCATCGGTTGTCGGCAGCGTCAAACTGGCGAACGAGTTGGATTTACCTGTAGTCTCCACCCACCCGACGCAGTTTCTCAATGCCGATGATTTTGATGCCCACGAAGCACGCGTCTGCATCGCTGAAGGTTGGGTGTTAGCCGATGCCAAGCGTCCGCGTGAGTTTTATGCCAGCCAGTATTTTGCCTCTCCTGATGAAATGAAAACGCGTTTTGCCGATTTGCCCGAAGCGTTGCAAAACACGGTGGAAATCGCCAAACGCTGTAATCTCACCCTCACTTTAGGCAAAAATTTCTTGCCGCTGTTCCCGACTCCAGACGCTATGTCGCTGGACGATTATCTGCGCGTGTTGGCAAACGAAGGTTTGCAAGAGCGTATGTTGCACTTGTATCCCGATGAAAACGAACGCGCCGCAAAAATGGCGGAGTATCAAACGCGTTTGGATTTTGAGTTAAACATCATCATTCAAATGGGTTTCCCTGGCTATTTCTTAATCGTACAAGACTTCATCAACTGGGCAAAAGCCAACGGTTGCCCCGTTGGACCTGGACGCGGTTCAGGTGCAGGTTCGCTGGTGGCATATTCTTTGAAAATCACCGATTTAGACCCACTCAAATACGCTTTGCTGTTTGAGCGTTTCTTAAATCCCGAACGCGTTTCCATGCCCGACTTTGATATTGACTTCTGCCAAGCCAACCGCGGTCGCGTGATTGAATATGTGCGTGAAAAATACGGTGCAGCGGCGGTGAGCCAAATTGTTACCTTTGGCACGATGTCGTCTAAAGCGATTATTCGCGATGTCGGTCGCGTGTTGGAATTGCCCTTTGGTTTGTGCGACAAATTGTCTAAATTGATTCCACTGGAAGCGAACAAACCTTTGAGTTTAGACAAGGCAATGGAAGCCGAACCGCAAATTCAAGAATTGATTGAGGCGGAAAACGCCCAAGAATTGATTGAGTTGGCGAAAAAACTGGAAGATTTAACCCGCGGTTTGGGCATGCACGCAGGCGGCGTGTTGATTGCCCCTGGTAAAATTTCCGATTTTAGTCCTGTTTATCAAGCAGATAGCGATTCTGCGCCCGTGTCTATGTATGACAAAGGCGATGTGGAAGATGTCGGTTTGGTGAAGTTTGACTTTTTGGGTTTGCGCAACTTAACCATTATTGAAATGGCGCAAAATTTCATTCGGCAAACGGTGGGCGAAACGGTGGACGTGAACAAAATCGCGCTGGAAGACGATGCCGCCTACAAAATTTTCCGCGATGCCAACACCACCGCCGTGTTCCAGTTTGAATCGACTGGCATGAAAAAAATGCTCAAAACGGCGTACACCACCAAATTTGAAGAATTGATTGCCTTTGTGTCGCTCTATCGCCCAGGCCCGATGGACAATATTCCCGATTTCGTGTCGCGCATGAAAGGGGC